>JBFWPS010000036.1:0-12051 GCA_050249855.1 Gammaproteobacteria bacterium | reverse complement strand
TAACAAAAGCGGGTTTAACGAGTACTGACAGAGCTTTAGGTGTTGTTTTTGGATTTGGTCGAGGCGTTTTACTGGTTTCGCTATTAATGTTATTAGGACAGTTCACACCACTACCCGCTCAAGCTTCGTGGCAAAACTCTATGTTAGTTCCAACTTTAAGGCCTATTCAAACTTGGTTAATTCGTTTTGTGCCTACGAATGTAGTTTCAAATATTCCTTCACGTGGAGATGCCTAATGTGCGGTATAGTTGGTTTAGTTTCTAAAAATTTAGTTAACCAAGATCTCTACGATGCCTTGGGATTGTTACAACATCGTGGTCAAGATGCTGCAGGCATTGTAACTTGTGATGGAAATAGTCTTTACATGCGTAAAGGCAAAGGTTTAGTACGCGATGTTTTTCATACACGTCATATGTTGAATCTTCATGGTCATATGGGTATTGGTCATGTGCGATACCCAACTGCTGGAACGAATACAGTTGTTGAAGCACAACCTTTTTATGTAAACTCTCCTTACGGAATTGTACTGGGTCATAATGGTAACCTCATTAATACAGAAGCTTTAAAACATGAATTAACCACAAAAGATCTACGCCATATCAATACAGGTTCTGATTCTGAAGTATTACTTAATGTTTTTGCACACGCTCTACAGCAATCAGGTAAAGCACAAATTGATCCCGATGATATTTTTCATGCGGTTACACAAGTACATAAACGATGTATTGGTGCTTATGCAGTCGTTGCTTTAATTGCACGATATGGTGTACTAGGTTTTCGTGATCCACATGGTATTCGCCCAATGGTTTATGGAAAACGCGAAACACCCAATGGCACTGAATATATGATGGCTTCTGAAAATGTTGCGCTAGATGTACTTGGTTTTAAAGTGATTGCAGATGTTGCCCCTGGCGAAGCGATTTTCATCACCAAAGAAGGTAAAATATTTAAAAAACAATGTGCGACTGAAACGCATTATTCTCCTTGTATTTTCGAATATGTTTATCTTGCAAGACCCGATTCAATGATCGATAAAATTTCAGTTTACAAAGTACGTTTACGTTTAGGTGAACACCTTGCAGATAAGATATTAAAAGAATTTCCAGAACATGATATTGATGTGGTCATGCCAATTCCAGATACTAGTCGAACCGCTGCCTCAACACTTGCAGTACGTCTAGGCGTTAAATATCGCGAAGGATTTGTAAAAAATCATTATATTGGCCGTACGTTTATCATGCCCGAACAAAAATTACGCCAAAAGTCGGTTCGTCAAAAATTAAATACGCTTCCATTAGAGTTTAAAGATAAAGTTGTTTTATTAGTCGATGACTCTATCGTACGTGGAACCACTTCAAAAGAAATTGTGCAAATGGCTCGTGATGCGGGTGCTAGAAAAGTTTATTTTGCATCAGCTGCACCACCTGTGAAATTTCCCAATGTTTACGGTATTGATATGCCAGCTGCCGATGAATTAATTGCACATGATAAAACACCTGAAGAAGTTTCTAAACTCATTGGCGCGGATTGGTTAATCTATCAAGATTTATCCATGTTAGTCGATGCTTGCAGAGAAGGTAATGCTAATATCACGCGTTTTGAAGATTCTGTATTTACAGGTGAATATATCACTGGTCACGTAGATGAAACCTATTTAAATCTACTACAAAATAAACGCCAAAATAGTTCTCGTGAAATTATAGATGAAACAACTGATTTAATGTAATTGCTCATCCATTTAAATGATAACCGTCCATTTAACATGAATCTTCAGGATTTTCTTCTGGTGTTCTTGGATGTTTTTTTGGAAAAAAGTCCTATTTCTGGATCTGACCCCGGAGTTTTTATTCTTCTTCCCAATAATGCTGACCAGCTTTTTCTTGAAGAAATTTTAAATAATCTTGATGCGCATTTAATTCATCTTGTGTTGATTTTTGAATGAATAAAGATTCTAAACCTTCTCGACTAACTGTTAGTGTTGAATTAGCGGAGTCAAATGCATTTTGTTTATCAAAATCATCAAACAAATTTGCTTGACCACCGGTCATGGCTAAATATAAATTCGCCAATATTTCAGCATCAAGTAACGCACCGTGTAATTGACGTTGTGAGTTATCAATTTGATAGCGTTTACATAATGCATCTAAACTATTTCGTTGCCCCGGGTGCATACGTCGTGCCATTGCAAGTGTATCTGTCACGTTGCAATAATCTGATATTTTTTTTAAATCGCGTTTTGTTAATTTAAATTCATATTCTAAGAATCCCACATCAAAGGGTGCATTATGAATAATTAATTCTGAATCTTGAATAAAGTTTAATAGATCATCGAGTAATTCTTTAAATAAGGGTTTGTCATGTAAAAAATCATTTGATATGCCATGTACTCTGAGTGCGCCTTGATCAATCGTTCTTTCAGGATTAAAATAATGATGAAAATAATTGCCCGTGATTTTTCGATTAATCATTTCCACACAACCGATTTCAATAATTCTATGTCCGTCTTCTGGTTTTAAGCCGGTAGTTTCTGTATCTAATATTACTTGTCTGGCCATTTTGCCCCCTCACCCCAACCCTCTCCCCCAACAAGTTGGGGGAGAGGGAGTAAAAATTTCAATATTTTTAAATTATTTAATCCTTAACATTTCATCAATTGCTTCATTTGCTAATTGATCGGCTAATTCATTTTCGAAATGACCGCTGTGCCCTTTAACCCAGTGCCATTCTACCTCATGTAATTTTGTCATTTCTGATAATTGTTGCCAAAGATCTACATTCTTAACTGGTTTTTTTGAACTGGTTTTCCAACCTCTTTTTTCCCAATCACTCAACAATTCTGTTATACCTTTTTTTACATATTCTGAATCAGTTGTTAAAATAACTTTGCATGTTTTTTTTAAAACACTTAGTGCTTGAATTGCAGCGGTCAATTCCATGCGATTATTGGTTGTGTGATTTTCTGCACCTTTTAATTTTTTTTCATGACCATTATATCGCAACAAAGCACCCCATCCACCAGGGCCGGGATTTCCGCGACACGCACCATCTGTAAAAATTTCTACGGCTTTAATCACTTAAACTTCCTCGTCTTGTTGGTTGTATTCCCCCAACTTGACTCAAATTAGGTTCGCGTTCCCAACCTAAACGCATTGGTGTAACACAAGCAACTTGCTTTTGAACTTGATATAAATAAATAGATCCACAATATGGCCAAGCAAATCTTCCCATGATTTCTAAAATTCGTAATCGGCTTAACCACGTTTGATCGATAACCAATGGCCTATAAAAAAATGTTTTCGTTGTTACTATTTCAAAACCCGATTGCTTTAAACAAGATTCTATCTTACGTTTACTCATGAAATGTTGATGCCAAGGAAAAATTTTCTTGATTGATTTCATTAAACCTACAAGTCCCCATAAACTATTAGGATTAAATCCCAAAATAAAGGCTTGGCCCTGAGGCATTAAGGTTCTCCAAACTTCATCTAAAATACTGGATGCATCTAAATCCATTTCCAAAGTATGAGGCAAAATAAAAGCATCGATACTATTCGACAAAAATGGTAATTGTGAATATTTTGAAACTAAGCTACTAATTTTAGGAAAATAATAAGGACGTTCGGTTAACATGGTACGATGTTTGATAGGTCCACTTGTCATAAATGAACCATCAGCTAAATCACCCAGTTGTACGATATGGTAACCAAAGACAGTTGATAACATTTCAGTCAACTCAAGCTTTTCTTGTTCAATCAATACTTGAGCTAATTTTTTCATTATAAACCTGCTTATTGTTTATCGTTTTGTATATTTTTAATTCTATTTTTGATGTCTTTTTGCTTGACCAACTAATCGGTTGTACCTATTATCCGCTGATGAATAAGCAATTTTCTATTTTATGTCTCTTATTAACTACGGTCTGTTTTCTATTAACTGCCTGTAACTCTACATCACAAACTAATCAATTTAGAAAATATTCACATTACAAAACAAAATATAACAAATACAAAACCATTAAAGCATCTGAGTCGCCTAATAACGAAACTAGCGCACCTGTTGTGACTCAAACTGGTACAAACGAGTTACTTTGGGATCATCTTAGACGACAATTTAGGTTACAACATTACAGCTATCACCCATCGGTAGTCAAACAAATCCGTTGGTATCAAGCACATCAAAATAAACTTTACGAGGCATTAAATAATTCTGCGCCATTTTTATATTTAGTCAGTAAAGAAGCTGAAGCTCGCAATTTACCCAGCGAATTAGTTTTATTGCCTTTAATGGAAAGTTCATATGACCCGTTTGCACGTTCTTATCGTGGTGCTAGTGGTCTTTGGCAATTAATGCCTGCCACTGCAAGTGGTTATGGTGTAAAACATAACTGGTGGTACGATGGTCGGCGTGATGTAAAAGATTCAACAACGGCTGCATTGAATTACCTAAGTTATCTAGGTAATTATTTTAGTGGTGACTGGTATTTAGCACTTGCTGCCTATGATGCGGGTGAAGGAAGCATTTCTCGCAGAATAGAATATAATGCTTCACATGGTCATAGAACATCGTTTTGGCATTTACCATTACCTGCAGAAACACAAAGCTACGTACCACGTTTATTAGCACTAGCATCCATTATCGAACATCCTAATCAATATGGTATTCAATTACCCACTGTTTTAAATCAGCCGTATCTTGCATCAGTTGATGTAAAAAAACATATTGATTTAAGACAAGCAGCTCGTTTGGCTAATATGCGTTTAGCAGAATTTGAAGCATTGAACCCGGGTTTTAGTCATCATAAAATGGATCCAACCCGTACCAATCATTTTCTAGTTCCGGTTGATCGTCTCGATGATTTTAAAATAAAATTAGCGTCTGCACCTGAAATTAAAATTTCTGCTAAAGAACCTAGAATGTTGCGTCACACTAAATCATCTCATAAAAAGAAATCTACAAAGAAACATCTAGTTAAATCCCATAAAAGTAAACATACGAATAAAATCGAACATCACAAGCGAAAGAAAGTAGCAAAAAATAATATTGAGCATCACAGACGGCATAAGGTGGCATAATATGCTACCATTCATGCAAGACTACCAAACTCGAATCAACGAATCACTCAAACAATATTTTACAAGTAACACCATTCTAGAAAAAGCCATGCAATATTCTTTACTGGATGCAGGCAAACGTATTCGTCCTATGTTAGTTTATGCAACAGGGCGAGCTTTAAAAATTGATTTAAAAATATTAGATATTCCCGCTGCTGCTATAGAATGTATTCATATATACTCATTAATTCATGATGATTTACCTGCGATGGATAATGATGATTTAAGACATGGCAAACCCACTTGTCATAAAGCTTTTGGCGAAAATATCGCGATTCTTGCAGGAGATGCTTTGCAAAGTTTTGCATTTCAATTACTTTCTGAAAACTTATTTAGTCTTATTAAAACCGAGCAACAAATTGCGATGATTCAATACTTAACTAAAGCTATTGGATTTAAAGGTATGGCTGCCGGTCAAATGATGGATATTACACCAGAAGCACAATCAGCAACCTTGGAAAATTTACAAAAAATGCATGCGCTTAAAACAGGTGCATTAATTACTGCAAGTGTTACTTTAGCTGCACTTTGTTGTGAAAAGTTAAGCTCTGATCAATTAGCCAGTTTACAGCAGTTTGCGCATTACATTGGCCTTGCATTTCAAATAAAAGATGATTTATTGGATGTTGAAAGTTCAACCAGTATATTAGGTAAAACCCAGGGGATTGATCAACGTAATAACAAAATCACTTATGTAAGCTTATTAGGGATAGATAAATCTAAAGCATTACTTGAAGAATATCATGAATTTGGATTGAAATATCTGGAAAAAATGCCTGAAAATACGTTAGAATTGAAAGAAATTTCGAAGTTTATTATTGAGAGGAATTATTGACCCACTCGCCCCAGGGACAAAAGAATTGTAGGATGGATTAGGCGCTTTAGCGCCGTAATCCACCAAAACGTTTTGGTGGATTACGGGCCTTGCGGCCCTAATCCACCCTACATCAAATAAGAGTTGGGCGAGGGGGATTAAATAAATACTAAAAGAGAACCCATATGACACCCAACCAAATCATACTCGTTGATGAAAACGATCAACAAATCGGAACCGAAGAAAAACTACGTGCTCATCAAAATGCCCTACTCCATCGTGCATTCTCAGTATTTATTTATCGAAAACATGAACATCAATATGAAATATTATTGCAACAACGAAATAGCAATAAATACCACTCTGGTGGATTATGGACAAACACTTGTTGCAGTCACCCTACGCCTGGCGAAACAACCATAAAAGCAGGGGAGCGTCGCTTATTTGAAGAAATGGGCATACGCACATCGTTAAAAGAAATTGGTTCATTTATTTATAAAGCATCTGTAGGAAATAATTTAATTGAACATGAATATGATCATGTTTTGTTAGGTGAATATGCTGATGAACCACCTAATATCGATGCGAGTGAAATCTCAGCCTATCGATGGATTAGTATTTCTGAATGTGAAGATGAATTAAACCAATACCCTGAAAAATTTACTTCTTGGTTTAAAAAAGCATTTTCATTTGTGCTGGAGCAAATGCATACTGATCATCTCGTCGATGCAAACTGAAAGAGGTGTGGAAGCTTTCCAACCTAGTTTTGATCTCGCTTTTTGTGGATCAGCGAGGGTTATTGTTGTTTCAATCGGTCGAATAAAGCGTTCATCAACCATGACATGATCTTGCCAATTTAAATCAACCGTTTTAAAAGCCATGTCGCATAAATCTGCTACACTGCGTAACGTTCCTGTGCCGATTACAAAATCATCTGGATTATCCTGCTGTAGCATCAACCACATAGCTTCTACGTAATCTTTTGCATAGCCCCAATCTCGTTTCGCATCTAAATTTCCAAGCGAAAAGCGACCTTGATAGACAATTGGTTCACCTGCTTCATTTAATAATGGCGAATGAGTAATCCCCTTTTTTAAACAAGCAGCAGCGTAGGTAATTTTTTGTGTTAAAAAATTCATACTGCGGCGTGGACTTTCATGATTGAATAAAATTCCACAACTAATAAATAAATTGTAACTTTCACGATAAATTTTGGCAATTTGATGCGCATAAACTTTTGCAGCAGCATAAGGACTAGTAGGATTAAACGCAGTGGTTTCATTTTGTGGATAATTTAATGTAATACCAAACATTTCAGAAGAAGATGCTTGATATATTTTACAATCTGGTTTCAATAAACGTATGGCATCAAATAATCGATGCGCTCCTAAACCGCTAACATCCGCTGTTTCCAATGATAACTGCCAAGATTCACCAGGTTTTGATTGTGCTGCTAAATTGTAAACTTCATCAGGTTTTACTTGTTGAACAGCCTGATAAAGTGAAGCTTGATCAGCTAAATCTCCCACTACAAATTGTATTTGATCGCGAATTGCTTGAATATTTAAAGAATTGATAAATGAATTTTTGCGACCAAACCCAATGACTTGATAGCCTTTTTGTAGCAAAAATTCTGCAAGATAAGAACCATCTTGTCCTGTGATACCCAATATGAGTGCTGTTTTTTGTTTCATGGTTATTTTGATTTATACTTTTGCTTCAGGCTCTACTAGTTTTCTTAACTTCCTCTCCCCCTGAAAGGGGGGAGGATTGAGGTGAGGGGGAATAAAAAAATAATAAACTCCTACGCCACACTATGTTCAGGTTCAAATTCGAATTCTAACTCATTATTAACTTCTTTGACAGTAACTGTACCACCTTCTAATAATTTACCAAACAATAATTCTTCAGCGAGTGGTCGTTTCACTTTTTCTTGAATTAAACGTCCCATTGGTCGTGCACCCATTTTTTCATCGTAACCATTTTTGGCCAACCAAGTACGTGCTGATGATTCTACATCCAAAGTAACATGTTTAGATTCTAACTGTACTTCAAGTTCCATTAAGAATTTATCAACTACATGAGTAATCGTATCCGTACTTAATGATTTAAATTGAATCACAGCATCTAAACGATTACGAAATTCTGGTGAAAACAAGCGATTTATTTCTTCTTTATCATCACTTGTATGATCTTGTTTAGCAAAGCCAACATTCGTACGACTCATTAACTCTGCACCCGCATTGGTTGTCATAACGATAATTACGTGACGAAAATCAGCTTTTCGACCATTATTGTCAGTGAGTGTGCCATGATCCATGACTTGTAACAATAAATTGTAAACATCAGAATGTGCTTTTTCAATTTCATCTAATAACAATACTGCATAAGGATGTTTAGTAATTGCTTCAGTTAATAAACCACCTTGATCATAACCAACATAGCCTGGAGGTGCGCCAATTAAACGTGATACGGTATGGCGTTCCATGTATTCAGACATATCGAATCGGATTAATTCAACACCTAATAATTTAGCTAATTGTCTGGTTACTTCTGTTTTACCTACACCAGTAGGGCCAGATAATAAGAATGAACCAACTGGTTTTTGTGGGTCGCCTAAGCCTGAACGAGCCAACTTAATTGCGACAGATAAGGCATCAATTGCTTGGTCTTGACCAAATACCAACATTTTCAAATCACGTGCTAAGTTACGTAACATTTCGCGATCAGTTGTTGTAACTGTTTTGGCGGGAATTCTAGCAATTTTTGCAATAACATTTTCAACTTCTGAAACGTTAATTAATTTTTTACGTTTAGAAACTGGTTGTAAATTTTGATAAGCACCTGCTTCATCAACTACGTCAATTGCTTTATCAGGTAAAAAGCGATCCGTAATATAACGAGATGATAATTCAGCTGCTGCTCGCAATGCTGCTAAGCTATATTTGATACCATGATGTTCTTCTAATTTTGATCTTAAACCTTTAAGAATTTGATAGGTTTCATCAACACTAGGTTCGGGAACATCAATTTTTTGAAATCGTCTTGCAAGTGCGTGATCTTTTTCAAAAATACCGCGATATTCTTGGAAGGTCGTTGAGCCAATACATTTAATATCACCATTTACTAATAATGGTTTTATTAAATTCGCAGCATCCATCACGCCACCAGAAGCTGCACCTGCGCCAATAATGGTATGAATTTCATCAATAAACAATACTGCACCAGTTTCTTGTTTTAAATGAGTCACTAATGCTTTAAAACGTTTTTCAAAATCACCACGATATTTTGTTCCAGCTAATAAAGCACCTAAATCAAGTGAATAAATAGTATTGTTTTTTAAAATTTCAGGAACTTTTTCTTCAACAATTAATTTAGCTAATCCTTCTGCGATTGCGGTTTTACCAACACCTGATTCGCCCACAAGCAAAGGATTATTTTTTCTACGTCTACATAAAACTTGAACGGTTCGTTCAATTTCTTCTTTTCTTCCAACGAGTGGATCAATCAAACCAGCTTTTGCGCGAACATTTAAGTTAACTGCATAAGCTTCAAGTGGGCTAAGATTACTTGAGTAATCTATTACGCCATCTTCATCGTCACTCATTGGGTTAAATTGTTCAATTGGATCTCTATTTTCTACATTGCTTAAACCATGTGAAATATAATTTAAAACATCTAAACGAGTTACATTTTCTTCTTTTAAGAAATAAACTGCATGACAATCTTGTTCACTAAAAATTGCAGCTAAAACATTGGCACCCGTTACTTCTGATTTGCCAGAAGTTTGAACGTGAAATAATGCACGCTGTAAAACTCGTTGAAAACCTAAAGTAGGTTGTAATTCTCTAGAGAAGTCACGAGATGGTATAAGTGGAGTGTTTTCATTGATAAATTGATTTAATTTACGTTTCAAACGAATCAAATCCGCTCCGCAAGCGCGTAACACAATGGCCGCAGATGAGTTATCTAATAATGCTAGTAAAAGATGCTCAACCGTAACATGCTCATGGTGACGATCACGGGCTTCTTGAAATGCAAGGTTTAATGTTAATTCTAATTCTTTGTTTAACATGATACACCCCCAAAACCACTGCGGATGTTTATCAGTTATTCTGGCTCCATCACACATAACAAAGGATGTTCATATGCTCTAGAATACGTATTAACTTGATAAACTTTAGTCTCCGCTATATCTCTTGAATATATGCCGCAAATTCCTTTTCCCTGTGTATGTACTTGTAACATGATACGTGTTGCTTCATCTTCGGGTTTTGCAAAAAAGTGTTTTAGCACGTCTACTACAAAATCCATAGGGGTATAATCATCATTCACTAAAATAACTTTATACATCCTTGGTTTTTGTAGCTCAACCTTACTTCGCTCTACGACTAAACTTCCTGGTTGATTGTCACCATGTACATCCGCCATTTTTTTCCTTCCCTCACTTTTAAATTAGCTGACATTCCTTAAGGTTTTCTGAAATGCTAAAGTTTATCGGTAAAATAGTTAATTTTTAGTTTGTTATTGCATAATAATAATGCTAATTGTGAAAAAAATATAGTAATTTTAACGAAAATTATTCATTTCGTTTTATAGGAAAATTGTTTTATAATAACTTTTTTTCGAACTAGGAACAGAATTATGACTGATATCAATGCTAATAGTGCTAACCAAGAACAATCAAATAAACCTTCCCCTTGGCAGCAAAACACACTTGAAAATATTCTATTAGAAACTTTGCGTGAACAAAAAAGAAAACGTCGTTGGAACATTTTATTTAAAGCTATTTTTCTAGGCATTTTTATCTATTTTATTGTTGCCGTTAATACAGAAAGAGTCAGTGCTACCGCTACTCGTACAAAACCACATACCGCTTTAATCGATATTAGAGGCGAAATTGGGGCCTCTACTGATGCTAGTGCTGATAACATTGCAACAGCACTGAATGAAGCATTTAAAGATGCCAATACGAAAGGAATTATCTTAAGAATCAATAGCCCAGGCGGTACACCTGTGCAAGCATCTTATGTTTTCAATGAAATTTGGCGCTTGCGACAATTGCACCCTAAAATCAAAATCTACGCGGTTTGTTCGGATATTTGTACATCAGCCGCCTACTACATTGCTTCCGCCACAAACGATATCTACGCCAATCCATCTTCATTGATTGGTTCAATTGGCGTTATGTTAGATGGCTTCGGTTTCAACGACACCATGCAAAAACTCGGTGTTCAACGTAGATTAATTATCTCTGGTGCTGAGAAAGGCTTTTTAGATCCGTTCTCACCTTTGAATCCGAATGATCAAACTTACGCACAAAACATGTTAAACATCGTTCATCAACAATTTATTGATGCAGTAAAACTTGGTCGTGGAAATCGATTAAAAGCTGATCCAAATCTATTTTCAGGCTTACCTTGGACGGGCGTTCAAGCCTTGCAATTGGGTTTAATCGATAATTATGGTAGTGCGGGTTATGTAGCTCGTAACGTGATTAAAAATTCTAATATCGTTGACTATACGCAAAGACCTGGGTTTTTCTATCAGCTCTCTAATCGTATAGGTTCTAGCTTTTACCATCAATTTGCCGCGGATTTAGGCTTGAAAGGTATTTCATTAAAATAGCTTTTCAACCTTTCTACCCCACTCTCCCCCAGAAAAACACTGGGGGAAAGGGTGTTTTATTTATTAATCTCCCCAGCTAATCAGCATTCACTTACACACACCAAAATGGACATATTAAATATTTAAATATCCATTATTATTGATCGTAAACGCAAATGCATATCATATTTTGTAGGGTGGGCAAAACGTGCAATGCAGATGGATTTAAATTTTAAGAAATGTTACGTGCACGTGTGCCCACCAAAACGCCGCTTGGTGGGCACGCGCTTCATAAATTATTTGCAAACCATGACACGATTCATACGCGCTTTGCCCACCCTACGACAAACTATCCGCATTGCACTTTTTATACATCCTACTGGGAACCACCTGCACCACCGCTGCCACCAGCGCCACCCGCTCCACCAACGCCTGGGCCAGGGTTAGGAGGAGATAAAGGAGCGCCTGGGTTTGGTGTACCCGGTGTGCCTGCAACACCACTGGTACCAAGTCCTGTAC
>JBFWPS010000035.1:0-12223 GCA_050249855.1 Gammaproteobacteria bacterium | reverse complement strand
CGTGTATTACATTGGCCACCTGGGTGATTATTTTTATTTACAAAAAACTGGAGTTTTGTTTGTAGGGTGGATTAGGGCCGCAAGGCCCGTAATCCACCAAAACGTAACGGTGGATTATGGCGCTAAAGCGCCTAATCCACCCTACATTAAACGATGAATAATTTTAATCGCCCTCTAAACCATGAATTGGTTTTACAGTATTCCAACTTTTACAACTGGGGCACAACCATAGCAAACTTTTACTACTAAAACCGCAATGGTGGCAACGATAAATTGGTTTATCAAGTAAAATGCTGGTTGCAATTGACTGTAGCAAATATAAAGTTTTGCTATTTTCATCTGGAGATTGTAAAAGTTGTAATTCAATTAAACGTTTTAAACCTCTGACTGAAGGATAACGATATAAATAAGTTGTAATTAATTCAATTGCCGCATTGGCACCCTGCTCTTGCAGCACTAAATCAGCCAAAACTAATATTAAAGAAATCCGTGCATGTTGTGTTAATAGTTTTTGTAAATAATTGATAAATTCATTGCGTTTATTTAATGCTTCATAACATTGTTTTAAAGGAATTAAAGTTTCTGAAATAAAGTCCACATCTTGTTGTTTTATTGCTTCATAATACTCAATAGAATCAGCATATTTTTCTTCTTGCATAGCAACTTCACCTAACAATAAATTTGCGCGTATACACGATTTATCTATCGTTAGGGCTTTTTTAAGATGTTTTTTTGCTAAATTTAAATTAACGTTTTTAACATGTACAGCTTGTTCGCAATAATATTGAGCAATTTGGCAATGCATTGCTTCGCCTGTTTTATCAGAAATTTTTTGTGCGATCTCTGAGGCTTCTTGCCATGCTTTTTCTTGTTGGTATATATCAAGCAAATAATACAAGCTTGCTATTGTTTCTTCTCCACTAGCAACTACTTCTAAAAAAATTCTTTCTGCCCGGTCAAACATCCCAGCACTCATATAATCTTGTCCAAGCGCTATAAGTGCCATATTACGCTCTTGTTTATCTAATCGTGGGCGCGCAATCAAATTTTGATGAATTCGTATAGCCCTATCAACCTCACCACGCCTGCGAAATAAGCTACCTAATGCAAGATGAGTTTCAACAGTATCGCTATCAACCTCTAACATTTTAATAAATATATCAACGGCTTTGTCAGGTTGTTCATTTAATAAAAAATTTAAGCCTAACAAATAATCTTTAGGAACAACGCCTTTTTTAAATTGATTACTTCGCGTATTACGTTTCGCAACAAAGTACCAACTCGTTGCAGCAACGAACGGCAATACCAATGCAAAGATATTTTTCATTTTAACTATCTTTTAATGGACTAGTTCGTAAGTTTGACAATTCTTTTTCCATGATATTAAGACGATGATTTAAACTAATGGTCTTCCCTTTTTCTTTAAGAAGCGTAGCAAAGCAGACAAGCGTACCGAGCAAACAACCGAGCACAAATGTTAAAACTAATAAAAGTGACAAAGGCATTTGATATTTTACTAGATACAAATTAATACCCACTGTTTGTGCATTCAAACATGCAAATGTAATACCTAAAAGTAATATAATAGTCAGAACTATATAGTTAAATATTCGCATGAGCACTCCTTTGATTGTAACTGTGAAAAAAAACGGTGTGTCTGACACACAAACACACCGTTTAGAATACGGAATTTTATAACCTATAAAACAATTATAAAATCAAAATGTTTAAACGTTATCTCCCTTATTTCCGAGTTGTTCCTTCATTAGATCACCTAATGTAGCACCAACAACCGGTTCGCTTGTTAGATTTTGCCCGCCTTTCTGTCCTTCAGGTTTTTCCATTGCTTTGATTGAAAGTGTGATAGCTTGGTTTTTGCTATCAATACCCATCACTTGAGCTTCAACGGTATCACCTACTTTATAATGATCAGCTGCATTTTCAACTTTCGCACGAGAAATATCAGAGGCTTTTAAGTGACCAACTATTTCATCACCTAAATCAAGCACTACTTTTTTATCATCAACTTCAGTAACAACAGCTTTAACGATACTACCTTTATCATGTTGCTCTAAATATTTTGATAATGGTGTTTCAATTAACTGTTTGATACCCAGTGAAATACGTTCGCGCTCTGGGTCAATTACTAAAATAACTGCTTCAATTTCTTGCCCTTTAGCATAATTTCGTACTGCTTCTTCACCTGATAATTCCCAAGAGATATCAGAAAGATGAACCAATCCATCAATATTGCCTTCTAAACCAATGAAAACTCCAAAGTCAGTAATTGATTTAATAGCACCCTTAATACGCTCACCTTTAGCATGTTTTTCAGCAAACTGAGCCCATGGGTTTTCATTACATTGTTTAATACCTAATGAAATACGACGACGTTCTTCATCGATATCAAGCACTACAACTTCTACTTCATCACCTAACTTCACAACTTTATTTGGATTAACATTTTTATTTGTCCAATCCATTTCAGAAACGTGGACTAAACCTTCTACACCGCTTTCTAATTCAACAAAGCAACCATAGTCTGTAATGTTACTTACTTTACCAAAATGTCTTGACTCAACAGGATAGCGACGTTTTAAATCAGCCCATGGATCATCTGCTGTTTGTTTTAATCCTAGTGATACACGATTACGATCACGATCAAACTTAAGAATTTTAACGTTGATTTCATCACCAACATTCACAATTTCATTTGGATGACGAATACGTTTCCATGACATATCAGTTATATGTAATAAACCATCAACCCCACCTAAATCAACGAAAGCACCGTAATCTGTAAGATTCTTCACCACACCTTTAACAACTTGACCTTCTTGTAAACGTTCAATTAACGCTGAACGTTCTTCATGACTTTCTGATTCAATAACTGCACGACGTGAAACAACAACGTTATTACGTTTTTGATCCATTTTAATAATTTTAACTTCTACATCACGTCCTTCTAAATAAGATGTATCGCGAACTGGGCGTACATCAACTAATGAACCAGGTAAAAAACCTTTAATTGCACCTATTTCTACAGTAAAACCACCTTTCACACGGCCCGTTACTTTACCCATAACTGGTTTGCCGCTTTCATGAATTTTTTGTAAGTCGTGCCATTGAGCAAAACGTTTTGCTTCTTCGCGTGATAATATTGTTTCACCAAAACCGTCTTCTAATGTTTTTAACGCTACATCAACTTTATCACCAACTGCCACTTCAAGTTGGCCATTACTATCACGAAATTGTTCGATAGGTATATTTGCTTCAGATTTTAAACCTGCATTAACGATAACGTGGGTATTGGTGATTTGAACTACTGTGCCTGTTAATACTTCGCCTGGACAAATCTGAAATTTTGTTAAACTTTCTTCAAACAACTCTGCAAAACTCTTACTCATTATAAATTACCTAAAAATTTGATTTGAGTTCTTAAACAAAAAACTCAAAGTTAAGTTAAAAAACAGTTGTTAATTAAAACAACCACCCATTACTATTTTAGTGTCTTATTCACCAAAACATTAATTTCTTGCATCACCTGCTCAATCGTCATGTGCGTTGTATCAATCACATGAGCATCAGCCGCAGGTTTTAGAGGCGCAGCCGCACGTTCAGTATCTCGCATATCACGCACGCGCAACTCTCCTTTTAGCTGCTCAAGGCTAACATTTATACCTTTTGCTTGCAACTGGCGAAAACGCCGACTTGCCCTCTCATCTACACTAGCTGTTAAAAATAGCTTCAATTCAGCATCGGGGAAAATAACCGTACCCATATCGCGCCCATCAGCTACCAAACCGGGTGCTTGTTTAAAAGCACGTTGTCGCTCAATAAGTGCCTTTCGTACAGAAGCAATCGCACCAACTTTTGAAGCAACCTGACCCGTTGGTTCTGATCGGATGGCTTGAGATACGTTTTCCCCTTCTAAAAACACCTCAGAAGTATGTTCTTCGGGTGCCTCCTGGAACGTTACGGCTAAATCATTGGCTAATTGTACTATAGCTGTTTCATTATCTAGTGGAATTTGGTGCTTTAAAACAGCCATTGCCAAAACCCTATAAATAGCCCCACTATCAAGAAAATGCCAATTCAACTGACGAGCTAACTGTAAACTAACAGTTCCTTTACCTGAACCGCCAGGTCCATCGACTGTAATGATAGGTATGTGCGTCGTCATAGTTATAGTTTTCCATCTGCAGGTTAACATTAGTCCGCGTAACTGATTATAATACCAGATTTTTGCGCAAGTTGATAAAAATTTGGGAAAGAAGTTGCAATATTTGCACAGTTTTTAACTAAAATTGGATTTTTAGCCACTGTTCCGGCCATAGCAAAAGCCATTGCAATTCGATGATCACCAAAACTATCTATGGCACCACCACTAAAAGCACCGCCCTCAATTGCCAAACCATCCTCAAATACTTCAACTTTGATGCCTAACTGACTCAATCCTTTAGCCATTGCAAATAAACGATCACTTTCTTTAACTCTTAGCTCTTGAGCCTGTCGCAAAATAGTGCGTCCTTTGGCACAAGCGGCCGCAATAAATAATATAGGAAATTCATCTATAGTCGCGGGCACTAAATCAGGCGAAATAGTAATGCCACTTAATGGAGCACTTCTAATAATCAGATCAGCAACGGGTTCTTGATTAAATAAACGTTCATTTTGAATGGTAATATCGGCACCCATTTCTTTCAACAATGTAATAATCCCTGTGCGTGTTGGATTAATACCTACTTGTAACAAATGCAAAATTGAATCAGGAACAATACTTGCGGCTACCATAAAAAAAGCAGCTGAAGAAATATCGCCAGGTACAAATACTTCTGCTGCACTTAAAGACTGCTTTTCAAATAAAGTAATCGTGTTATTTTTTTGCGTTATATCACAACCAAACGTTGCAAACATTCGTTCTGTATGATCACGTGATTGGATTGGTTCATGAATGATTGTTTTCCCTTCTGCATAAAGGCCTGCAAGTAATATAGATGATTTCACTTGTGCACTTGCCACAGGTAATTCAAAATCAATCCCATGTAATGGTTTACCGCCCAAAATAGATAGCGGTGGTTTTTCATCCTGAGATTCAATCTGCGCGCCCATTTTTTGTAATGGCTTAATGATACGTCCCATTGGGCGATTTCGTAAAGAATCATCGCCGGTTACAATACTATCAAAGGTTTGTCCAGCTAATATACCCGTTAATAAACGCAAAGCTGTTCCAGAGTTACCTAAATCAAGTGGGTAAGTTGGTTTTTTTAAACCATGTAAACCCACACCATTCACCAATAATTTATTATCTGTTTCTTCATAAAAAACATTCATCGCATTCAATGCTGCTAATGTTGCTAAACAATCTTCACTTTTTAATAACCCATGTATGGTTGATTGACCATCTGCAATCGCACTTAACATCAGTGCACGATGTGAAATCGACTTATCGCCAGGAACTAAGAATTTCCCATTTAAAGATGTGCTTGGTTGAATAAGATAATTAATATAATTATTCTCAGGTTGGTTCATTCTCTATTACTTTTTCTTGATTTTCTAAAAGCGCTTCTGAGATCCTTTGCATACCAACTAATAATTCATTATCACTGAGCGTTATTAAACGAACACCTTGTGCGCCACGACCAACAACGGATACTTCATCAACTGGAGAACGAACCACAGTACCCTTGTCTGAAATCAACATCATATCATCACCTGGGAAAACTTGTTCTGCAGCTACAACTAAACCATTACGTTCGTTCACTTGAATAGAAATAACACCTTGTCCACCACGTCCAGTGACACGATATTCTTCAATATCAGTTCTTTTACCATAACCATTTTGGGTGACTGTTAAAATAGCACCAGAATTATTTGCAATCACGAGAGAAATTACTTTTTGAGCATCTTTCAATTTAACGCCCCGCACACCTCGTGCTGTACGTCCCATTGCGCGCACTTCCGTTTCATTAAAACGAATGACTTTACCTGCATTAGTAAATAACATCACATCGCATTGACCGTCAGTTAAAGCAACTCCGATGAGGCGATCATCATCATTGAGATCAACGGCAATAATACCGTTCGCCCTTGGTCTTGAGAATTCTTGTAAAGCAACTTTTTTAACCGTTCCAGCAGCTGTTGCCATAAAGACAAAATGCTCTGTCGTAAAATCACGTAAAGGTAAGATAGCATTAATTTTTTCATCTTGACCAAGTGGCAATATATTGACGATTGGTTTACCAAGTGAGATACGTGTGCCTTGTGGTAAATCATACACTTTGAGCCAATAAACTTTACCTAAGTTTGTAAAACATAAAACTGTATCATGTGTATTGGCAATTAATAACTGTTCGACAAAGTCTTCTTCTTTTACATTGGTAGCAGATTTACCTTTTCCACCTCTATGTTGCGCTTGATAAACATCCAATGGTTGAATTTTTGCATACCCTAAGTGCGATAAAGTTAAAACAACTGTTTCATCCGTAATTAAATCTTCCATGCGTAAATCTTCTTTACTCGCTACAATTTCGGTGCGTCTTGGATTACCGAAATCTCGTTTAACTTCTTCAAGCTCAGATTTAATAACTTCCATTAATCTTTTAGGATCTTTTAAAATCTGCATTAAACCAGTAATCGTTGCTAATAATTCTTGATACTCAGAAATAATTTTATCTTGTTCTAAACCTGTTAAACGATGCAATCTTAAATCTAAATTAGCTTGTGCTTGTGTTTCTGATAATCGATACCCTTCTGGCATCAATCCTGTGTTTGGTTCAACATCTTCAGGCTTAGAAATATTATCAATTGCTTTTTCTAACATAGCTGCAACCATACCTGCTGGCCAAACACGAGCACGCAATTTTTCTTTCGCTTCACTAGGATTAGCAGAAGCCTTAATTAACGCAATCATTTCTTCTATGTTAACAAGTGCAATACCTAAACCTTCTAAAACATGCGCTCTTTCACGCGCTTTACGTAATTCAAAAACCGTTCTACGAGTGACGACTTCCCGACGATGCGCTACGAATGCATCAATTAATTCATGCAAATTCATGACTTTGGGTTGCCCATTTCTTAAAGCAACCATATTGATACCAAAAACACTTTGCATTTGCGTTTGCATATACAAATTATTTTCAATGACTTCTGCAACTTCACCTCGTCGCAATTCAATCACTATACGCATACCATCTTTATCTGACTCATCTCTTAATTCTGTAATCCCTTCAATTTTCTTTTCTTTAACTAATTCAGCAATACGTTCAATTAAGCGTGCTTTATTTACTTGATATGGCAATTCCGTCACGATTAATGATTGTTTGTTTGATTTTTCATCAGTTTCAATATGTGTTTTTGCTCGTACATAGATTCGACCACGACCTGTACGATATGCATGAATGATACCTTCTCGACCATTGATAATACCCGCCGTTGGAAAATCAGGCCCTGGAATATATTGCATTAATTCATCGACTGTAATTTGAGGATTTTCAATAAAAGCAATACAAGCATCAATAACTTCAGTGAGATTATGTGGTGGAATATTGGTTGCCATCCCAACTGCAATCCCTGAAGAACCATTGACTAATAAATTAGGCACTCGGGTTGGTAAAACAGAAGGAGCATGTTCTGTTCCATCATAATTAGGTACGAAATCAACGGTTTCTTTATCCAAATCAGCTAATAAACTATGAGCTAAACGTGCCATACGAACTTCGGTATAACGCATAGCCGCTGGTGAATCACCATCAACAGAACCAAAGTTTCCTTGACCATCAATCAAGGGATGTCGCATCGAGAAAGTTTGTACCATACGCACAAGCGCATCATAAACGGCAAGTTCACCATGTGGATGATATTTACCAATGACATCCCCTACAACACGAGCAGATTTTTTATAGGCTTTATTCCAATCATTCCCTAATTCATACATCGCATAAAGCACACGTCTATGCACGGGTTTTAAACCGTCACGAACATCTGGGAGTGCGCGCCCAACGATAACACTCATGGCATAATCAAGGTAGGATTGTTTTAACTCTGTTTCAATCGTGACTGGTACAACTTCTTTTGCAAAATCTGACATGAACTCTCAAACCTTTCTGTTAAGCGCAAGTACCTGCTCACTGACAATCAAAAACTTGCTAATGTAAATATATGAATCCTATTTTACGCGGACGGCTAACACATCGCAGGGAGCATGATGTAATACTGCATTTGCAGTAGAACCAAGTAGTAAACCAATACCATGGCGACCATGACTACCAACAATAATCAAATCGACTCCTAATTTTTGTGCTTGTTCTAAAATCACAATCTTAGGTGAGCCAATTTCTACAATCATGTTTGCATCTTCTAAATGGAATTTCGTTTTAAACTTTGCTAATTCATCTTGTGCATGTTGCACCATTTCTTTTTGTAATTCAAAAACTGTTGGATAAGCTTGCGCCAAACCAAAAACATTAATGTGTTCAATGGCATGTACGATTGATAATTTTGCATGATGTTCTTTTGCCAACGTAAGTGCGTGATCGGTGGTTGTTTCACAATCAGGGTGTAAATCAACTGCTAACAAAATATGTTTGTAATGCTCCATGTTTTTCTCCAGCTTCATTATAGTTTTTGAATCACTTTTTACACGAAGATACTTTAACAGAAAGTGGGTAAAAGATTAAGAGCCATCAAAGCCTAAATTTCAAAAAATGCATCAAATTTCAACAATACTGCCATCTTTGTCCTATAATCAAAATATGACTGTAGAAGAAGTAAATAAGAAGGAGAAGAATTATGCATCACCCATTACAAATTACCATTAGGGACATAGACCCATCTGAAAACATCAATCTTCACATCCGAGAAAGGGTAGAAAAGCTAGATGAGCTTTTTGACAAGATTCAACGTTGCCATGTCATCGTAGAACTTGCCCAAAAAAATCAAAGCCAAGGAAAAATTTACAATGTACGGATTGATTTGAAAGTACCAAGAAATGAATTAGCCATTAATCGCATTCATGATGAAAATGTTTATGTGGCACTACACAAAGCATTTGATGCTGCTCGAAGAAAATTATTAGTCCATTTGAGTAAACAGCGTGGTGAAGAAGATTGGATACACTAACTCATTTACTAAATCAGTCAAGTGGAATTATTTTAATTAGTTTCATGAATTGATCGATGTTAAAATAAATTTTAAATGAAAGTAAAATGATATGATTGACTTAACCACAAATGATGGCTTTAAAAAATATTTATCTGATGCTCTCATAGAATTAAAAAAATTAAAATTCCGTGAAGTTGCGCTTGAAGATGCGCTCACCTTGTTAATTCCAAACTTAAGCAGCTCCAGCACAGAAACGTTAGAAACAAAACTAAACAATTGGAAAAAATCGAATCCTGCAATTTTGAAATTTTTCAAAGCTGATGAAGATTTTACAATAACGACCACAAGTATTAAAAACACGATTAAACAACTCAAAATACGAGATACTTTAGGTCAAAATGAAAAAATCAAAGTACTTTGGAATGAAATTAAAAGAACACTCATTTATCTTGAAAATACGCCTGAACGATTTATCTATGCAGCGTTGCAATTTTATGAAGAGGCAATTTCTGAATGGTATAAAATAAATGATAGAAGACCTGGCGCTGATGACATTAGTAATATGATTTTTTTCTATTCTACACTAGACCCGATTCAAATAAATCAATCGCAAGCACGAATATTAAGCCAACTATTGCAGGATACGAGCGCATTCCCAACTAGAGGAGTACGTTGGTTTCTTTTTTCAGATGAAGATGAAAACCTGCTTATAAAATACATGAGGAAATCATATCAATCACGTAATAGTGTGATGATAGAGCCTATCACTTTAATGAATATCATCGATTATGGAATTCAACATCCTGAAGGATGGAATGAGTTGAATAATGAAGCTTCCAAAAATAAAAATCCAGACTTTAGACCTATTGTTACTTATTATTTAGCTCCTGTCTTCAAAGAAGTCACACCGGAATGGCATGATATCAGTCATTTTAAAAGGACAAAAAAACCAGGGGTATTAACACAAATCGTTAATAAAGCAGTTTTAGATTTTGACAGAATGTCAAATCAACTACAGGAGCTTTCGTATATTCAAAATAATCCCAATTTTATATTAGATTTATTACTCAAAAAACGCTTTATTGAAATGGCTGTAAAAATGTATCTTGAAGAAGAAACCTCTAAAAAAACCGATCGTTCTGGTGCAGTTGAATGGTTGTTAAGAAAAATATCACATAATTTTTCAACTTTATGTGTATTATTAGATAAACCTGAAGCATCATTAACACATTTAGAACCTTTATTATTATTGATTGACCATTTGAATAAACTTAAACTTGAAATCGAAACGAATGCTAGTTTTCTATCAATAGGTTATTTAGCGAGGAGTCATAAAAGAGTCGATACTTTAGAAAAAATAACAAGCGAAGTCAAAATGATTGCCGCTGATTATTTAAATTCAGAAAGCTTAGATTATTCTGTCATAAATCAAAAAATTACTGCCCTTTTCAAAGATGCAAAAGCCCCTTTTCTAGATTCACCTAAGTATGCTCCTTTTATTAGCCAATTAACTTGCATTGAAAATGAATTTCTTGATCATGAAGCACGTTTAGAGAGAATCAAAACGCTGCCTACTATTAGCTCAGAGGACTAAACCTTTTATTTTACACCTCATGAATCCCCTCATTTTGAGGCTGTTGCAAGCTGAAAAAGTCAGGTTGTAAATGAATCATTTTTAAAGCACTTTATAAAAACAGAAATTTTTTAGTTCATTTTCTTCCGTTTTAAATCACAATTTAAATATTTTTGGTTTCTGTTTGTTCTATTTCCACTTTTTAGAGACACTCATCCTAGGTTAGACATAAATTCGGTGGGTCCAATACACACAATCGTTTTAGATTAAATCCAATGGCTTCCATCATCGCTGCAAATTGATTCTTCATAATGCCTCGATATCGAACTCGTCTATTTTGTTGTGAAAAAACGCGTTCATACGGTGAGCGTAATTTCGTATACCAACGGTCTTGTTCTATATTTTTATCTTTCATGTTATTTTTCTTAATCGCTGCTAAATGGCATCCTCGTTTCGCTGCCGCCTTCTTCGCCCTCGATACACAATACGCCTTGTCAGCATAAATACTTCCTTGCGTTGGGCAGACAGGTGCCAATCCTTTCGCATCGCTTTCATTAGCAGGGGTAATCGCTATTTTGTTAATAATCCACTTTGCATATCGACACTCGTATGCTTCTTATAACCATACCAAAATTTAGATTGCCCTTTGCAGCCAATCCGTGCTTGTTTATCAACCGCGACTTTCGGTAATACCTCATCATTTAACCGTTCATACTTCCCCTGGATCGCTCGGTCCCGTTCTTCCCACAAGCTCGCTTTTGCAATTAAATGACTGGCATCGACAAAACTAAAGACTTCATTCATTAAACCTTGACGTTTTAATTGTTCTCTTAAATCACGAAACACTTCCGATAAAAACTTAGTCCTCAATCGTTTTCTAAATTTACAAAATACCGTCTCTATTTGATGCATCCTTCGTTCCTCCATAAAATTTTTTCCATTTTAACTGATTTCAATTAGTTAATCCTTAGATTTCAACAGTCCCATAATATCAATAAAATGCATTTTGGGAATGAAAAATGCGTTCTATATAGCTTGGCAAAAAAATACCAGTTGCTTTTTTTTATTCTGAGATATTAAGCTATACAAGTAACAAACAGCTAGAACTATATTTAAACAGCAGACTGATTATTTATTACTAAAAATAAAATATAAGTCCCCCTTGTTTGTAGTTGATGATGTTTATTTCGATTGCGGGTTATCAATATAACTTATAAAAAATATAAAAGGAGTTAGAAATGTTCGCAAATAAAGAAAGTGAAGGTAAAAAAAACACGCAAACTACTCAGTCTTCCGAGACTGTCACTTCCAAACTGAATTTAGAAGATGCTAAATGGACCGATGCAACTGAAGCCGATGTCCAAAAACACCTAGAAAGCCATACCCATGCAGGCATGCGTTTTCAAGGATTTGAACATCGTGCAATTGGGAATCAAGCTTTTCAACGATTGTTAGAATGGTATCATCATCCTCAAACCCCGATTGGAACACCACAAAATAATGTATTTCAGCTGATATCCAATAAGTTTTTTTATAATTCTGGTGCAC
>JBFWPS010000034.1:0-12295 GCA_050249855.1 Gammaproteobacteria bacterium | reverse complement strand
TCTCTGGTAAAAATATATTGATGCCATAGCACCACGATATTTAAATGATGAGGTATACTGCTCATTTTCACATTTTAAAAATACTTTTCTACCATTGATAACATACTCTCGCAATGGTGTTCTTATTAGATTTGATTTCAATACATCATAATGATTGAATAATTCATCAATTAGATCTTTTTTTTGAAACATTGATTTCAGAAGCATGATAAATTTTTACACTAAGGGAGACCAGATAAGCTAGAAACTGATTTAATCTAACAAGAATATAAAATTTGGGACTAAAGTCAAGCTAAACATTAATAAATGATCATTATCCAAACAACCAAAATGTGTTATACGAAGAGACTGGCGTGAAATTTAATCAAAGAGTCACAGCTTTGTCTTTTTGATGGTTACAATCCCTTGGCCCAAAAGCTTAACGGTCATGTTTATTACTCTGTCAAAAAATTATATTACAAAGGTACTATTTTTAACTCTAACCCCAGAGTTATACCCATAAAGCAACAATACCCATAATCAATAAACCAAAGAGCAATGATAAAAAGTGAGCAACTCGATTCGTTTGGTGATCATAATGTTTAACCGTTAAATGTAATGTGGCGATATAAAGAAATGAACCAGCGGCTAATGCATTAAATATAGCTTGAAGTAATATGCTCACCTCTGATCTAAATAAACTCGCAAGCCAAGAGCCTACTCCAATCATCATCGGTGTAATCATTGAAAAAATTAAAAAGATTGATAAATTCTTTTTTCGATTGAAATGTGTTTTTTGTAACATCGTTGCAAGCGCAAAAGATTCCGAACCCTTATGTGCAATGATGGCAATAAAAATAATACTGATTGTTGCAATCGTCGTATTTATTCCGAATGCTAAACCCTCGATCGCAGCATGAATGGATAAAATCCCTGCTAATGCAAGCGATAATACGCTCATACGGAATGCATGTGATAATTCAATAAATCGAAAAACAACTTTTTCTAAAAATAATAATACTACAAAACCAAATACACATAATAAGTTTGCAATAGGATAAGTACTTGTGGGATATATTTCTTTGAACTCCATAACAGCATCAGGCAGCATATGAAATAAACTTGCTCCTAAAAATATTCCACTTGCAAATGCCTCGGCAATGGCTGGTGAAGCACTGTCAGTTACACTTCGCGTGCGAAAAGGTTTAATCCCTGCTCCGAGTGTAATTAGCCAAATAGCTAAACTGCCATACAACTTATACGCATATAAAGACATGGAACTACCTTGTTAAACGATCTGGAAAATCACTAAATATTCCATCAACGCCCAATTTAATAAATGATTTTGCTTGTTCATCATCATTGACAGTAAAAGTAAATAATTGTAAACCCATTGCGTGCACTTGTTTCACAATCTCTTCTGTCACTTTTTCTTTAGCAAGATGAACAGAATGGAAATGGTATGCTTGATTTAATTCCTGCAAATCTTCTCGGTGATGATCGAGCGCAAATGCAATTGCTTGTTTTGGCATTAAATCACGCACCGTTTTTAAACTATCCAATGAAAAGCTTGAGATTATACATTCTAGAGGATGGGCTTGACTATAAGAAGTTAATGCTGCAACAGTTGCTTTAGCCGTTTCTATTTCAAAACCAGGATATGGTTTTATTTCAATGACTGAAGATATGTGTGTTGATTCTAAAAATCGAAGTAAATGACTCAAGGTCATTATCTTTTCATGGGCATATTGTTTATCAAACCAACTGCCCGCATCTAAATGAATAAGTTGTTCATAGTCATAATCTGCTACTTCACCTTTCCCATCCGTCGTACGGTCTAACTGATAGTCATGCATAATAATAGGTGTGCCACATTTGGCTAACATCACATCAAATTCAACCCATTGAAGATGTAAATTTTTAGCTATTTGAAATGAGGCTAAGGTATTTTCTGGTGCATACCCACAAGCACCTCGATGACCAATGATAATTGTCATTCATGTTCCTTATTCTTTTTTGACCGAATTATGACACAACAAAAGCCTTCAGAACACTGCAATTTAGAACAAGCCCTGAGTAATCCCCTAATCTTTAAAGAAATTAATCCAGATATGTCAAAAAAATAGCCTAATCATTAACAATGTAAGAACAATCAAGTTTTTGTTTTTTATTTGACCATGCTTGAGTATACCTCCTTTAAAATTGCGCCTTATTACTTATTGACTTATAGCCTCAGAGTCCTATCATTAGATGGCAAAAATTTGCCGAAAGGCAGGCTATTTTAACCGCTTTTCAACCTTAAGGGTACGATATGCAAGCTGAAACACTTCCTCACGCTAACAATATGAATGCATTAGATGATGAAATTATTTCTTACATGAAACAATTACGTTTTGGTGATATTCATTTCAAAATCGATCATGCAACAGGCCTCATCGCTATTATCGCAATTCATAATACTACACTAGGTCCTGCGTTGGGTGGTTGTCGTCTTCGCGAATACCCTACTTTAAAAGATGCCATCTTTGATGCGCTAAGACTCGCACAAGGCATGAGTTATAAAGCTGCTGCTGCAGACTTACCTTTAGGTGGTGGCAAATCTGTGATATTAAAACCAAAACATATGCATGATCGTACTAAATTTTTTGAAGCATTTGGAAAATTCGTTGAAGAGATGAATGGTCGTTACATCACGGCTGTTGATAGTGGAACCTCCACGACTGACATGGATAACGTCTCAAAACATACAAAGTACGTTACAAGTTTATCATCAGCCGGTGGAGATCCTTCTCCATCTACTGCACGCGGCATTTTTCGAGCGATACAAGCCGGGGTTGAATTTAAATTAAATAAAAATTCGCTAGACGGGGTTCATGTTGCGATACAAGGTGTTGGACATGTGGGTTACCATCTTGCAAAACTGTTACATGAGCAGGGTGCTAAAATCAGTGTTGCAGATATCAACCAAGTCATGCTTCAAAAATGTGTCGACGAATTCGATGCTAAAATAGTTTCCCCCGATCTAATTCATAACATTGAGTGTGATGTTTTTTCACCTTGTGCATTAGGCGCTGTTATCAACGATCTAACTATCCCACAAATTAAAGCAAGTATCATTATTGGTGCTGCAAACAATCAATTAGCTGAACCTAAGCATGGAAAAATTTTATTTGATCGAGAAGTTCTATATGGACCTGATTATGTCATTAATTCCGGTGGATTAATTCATGCCGCTGCAGAATATTTTAAAACATCTTTTGAAAATGCAAATAAGCAAATCGATAACATTTATAATATTTCACTCAATATTTTTGAACGTTCTGCTCGTGAAAATTTACCTACTAGTGATATTGCTAATATCATCGCTGAAGAAAAAATTTATAAAGGAGATTAACCTTTGAAAAATATCACAGCACAATTTGCAATAAACTTTAATCGTTACCTTGACGCGGAAGGTAACCCTACTCAAACATTACCGGATTTTGCAAATAACCATGATGAACTACTTGCTATGTATCGATGGATGGTTTTAGTCAGAACCTTTGATACAAAAGCTGTCAATCTACAAAGAACCGGTAAAATGGGAACTTATGCCGGTATTCTAGGTCAAGAAGCTGTTTCTGTTGGCATTGGACAAGCCATGCAAAAAAGCGATGTATTATGTCCTGCTTATCGAGAATACGGCGCTTATCTGCAACGTGGCGTAAAAATGAGTGATATTTTTTCTTATTGGGGTGGTGATGAACGTGGTAGTCATTTTGCAAGCCCTGATTTTCCCATCTGTGTACCAATTGCCACACAATGCTTACATGCAGTCGGTATAGGCTTTGCTTTCAAATATCGTAAACAGCCTCATGTTGCGGTTGCGGTGCTTGGAGATGGTGGTACTTCAAAAGGTGATTTTTATGAAGCAATGAATCTTGCGGGTGAATGGAAATTACCTGTGGTATTTGTCATCAACAATAACCAATGGGCCATTTCTTTATCTCGTCAAGAACAAACTGCAACACAAACACTTGCACAAAAAGCTATAGCAGCAGGTTTTGAAGGTTTACAAGTCGATGGAAATGATATTATTGCAGTGCGCGAAGCCGTTGAAAAAGCTTTTGCAAAAGCTCGCGCTGGTGAAGGACCTACTTTAATTGAAGCTATTACCTATCGCTTATGTGATCACACAACAGCTGATGATGCAAAACGTTATCGACCTTCAGAAGAAGTTGAAAAAGCATGGCAAGAAGAGCCTTTAATTCGTTTACGAAAATATCTACAAAATGCCGGTGTATTAACTGCAGAACAAGACGAAGCAATAACAGCGGAATGTCAAGCTGAGGTTGAGCAAGCTGTAAATGAATATACAAAGAAAACACCACAGCCACCTGAATCTATTTTTGATTATCACTATGAAACCTTACCAGAGAGCCTCATTGAACAACGAAATGAACTGCTGGAGAATCTATCATCATGACACAAAAAACTGATACCACAAACGTACAACTACGCGACGGGGAAAAATCAAGTATGTCTCAAATCACATTGATTGAAGCAGTAACAAAAGCACTTGCTTATGAACTAGCAAACGATGATTCTGTCGTTGTCTTAGGTGAAGATGTAGGTGTTAATGGCGGTGTGTTTCGTGCAACCGATGGCTTGCAAAAGCGTTTTGGAAAAAGTCGCGTATTAGATACTCCTCTCGCTGAATCTATGATCGCAGGTGTTGCCATTGGTATGGCTACACAAGGTTTGAAACCAGTGGCTGAATTTCAGTTCTCTGGTTTTATCTATTCTGCATTTGATCAAATCATTAGTCATGCAGCTCGTATGCGCAATCGTACACGTGGTCGTTTAACTTGTCCTTTAGTTTTTCGTGCACCTTATGGTGGTGGAATTCATGCACCAGAACATCATTCAGAAAGTACTGAAGCCTTGTTTGCTCATATTCCTGGTTTACGTGTTGTGATCCCTTCAACGCCTGCACGTGCTTATGGTTTACTACTAGCAGCCATACGTGATCCTGATCCCGTTATTTTTTTCGAACCTAATCGTATCTATCGTTGGGGGAAGCAAGATGTTCCCGACAATGGTGAAGCATTACCACTCGATCGCTGTTTTATTTTACGCGAGGGAACTGATGTCACATTAGTTAGTTGGGGAGCATCTATTCGTGAAACATTAGAAGCAGCTCATGCATTAGAACAACAAGGTATTAGCGCTGAAGTTATTGATGTAGCAACCGTAAAACCGCTTGATATCAATACAATTCTTGAATCTATCTCTAAAACGGGTCGTTGTGTTATTATTCACGAAGCAGCAAAAACCTGCGGGATAGGTGCAGAAATTTCAGCAGAATTAGCCGAAAAAGGTTTAATGTATTTACATGCACCGATTCAACGTGTCACAGGTTACGATGTAACAATGCCTTATTATAAACTTGAAAAATTATATATCCCTTCTGAAAACCGTATTGTTAAAGCTGTACATAAAACATTGGAGTTCTCATGAGTATTTTTAAATTACCCGATTTAGGTGAAGGCTTGCCAGATGCTGAAATCAATCAATGGCATGTAAAAGAAGGTGATGTGGTCAAACTTGATCAGTTACTCGTATCGATGGAAACTGCAAAAGCAGTAGTTGATGTCCCTGCACCACAATCCGGAAAAATTACCAAACTTTATGGAAAAGTAGGTGATATTATAAAAACCGGCGCACCTTTAATTGAATTTGAAGCGGAAGAAACAGCAAAACCTACGGGTGATGCGGGAACCGTTGCAGGCAAAATAGAAGTCGCTGATGTGATCATTCAAGATTCTGCTATTGGTATTGAACGTAAAAGTGCTACAGGTGGTGCCATCAAAGCAATGCCTGCTGTACGTATGTTAGCTAAGCAATTAGGAATAGCCTTATCAAATGTCTCACCAACTGGTGCTAACGGTCAAATTACTTCAGAAGATGTACAAAAAGCTGCAAGTAATATAGCTGAAGAAACGTTAGTTTCTGAAAATGCTACGATTGAACCATTACGTGGTGTTCGACGTGCCATGGCTAATGCAATGAGCTTATCACATGCAGAAGTAGCACCCGTCACAATTGTTGATGATGCAGATATTTTTTCATGGGCAGAAGGTACTGATATTACAGCGCGTGTATTGCGAGCAATCGTTGCAGGTTGTCGTGCAGAGCCTGCTCTAAATGCTCATTTTGATATGAAAAAACTAGAACGTCGATTATTTTCTGAAGTGAATATTGGAATTGCCATGGATTCTGGTGAAGGTTTATTTGTGCCTGTACTCAAAGATGTTGAAAGCCTTTCTCCTGCAGATATTCGTCAACATATCAACCGATTCAAAGAACTTGTAAAAGCACGTACTATTCCTCAAGATGATTTGAAAGGCAGCACCATTCAACTTTCAAATTTTGGAACATTTGCGGGTCGTTATGCTAATCCTATGCTTGTACCACCGATTGTTGCGATTTTAGGAACGGGTCGTATTCATAATGAAGTGGTCGCATTTCAGGGTACTACAGCTATTCACAAAATTTTGCCTTTATCATTAACGATTGATCATCGTGCTGTAACAGGTGGTGAAGCAGCAAGATTTTTAGCAGCGGTCATTGCTGATTTACAGAAGGCTTGAGTCTATTCATGATGTTTTATTAAAAAGAATTGTAGGGTGGATTAGGCCCGAAAGGCCCGTAATCCACCAAAATCTTACGGTGGATTACGGCGCTAAAGCGCCTAATCCACCCTACAACTTTCTCCAATAGGAAATTTTCCAATGGTTCCAACAACACTTCAACCACATGCCTCTCAACTTGGTAAAAAAACAAGTTATGATTCTATTTATAATCCAGATAAGTTATTTCCAATTTTAAGAAGTGAAAAACGAAAAGAAATAGGTATAACAGATGCACTCCCATTTGTTGGAAGAGATTACTGGAGTCATTATGAAGTATCTTGGCTGAATGAAAAAGGCAAACCAATGGTCGCTTTAGCCAAAATCAGCTATGCATGTGATTCCCCTTTTTTAATTGAATCAAAATCCATGAAACTTTACTTTAATTCCTTAAATAATACTGCATTTAAAAATATAGATGTATTAACTCAAACAATTAAAAAAGATTTAGAAGAACGCATTCAGTTAGAAGTAAATGTTGAATTACTTCCACTAGATAGTTTAAATGAAATGACCGTATATCTACATTTAGAAGGAACCTCTTTAGACACACTTGATGTTACTTGCTCTGTTTATACTGTTCATCCAGATTATTTAGTCACTGAAAATAAACTCGTTGAAGAAACACTTTGTTCTGATTTACTACGTTCAAATTGTCTTGTGACAGGGCAACCTGACTGGGGCAGCGTTCAAATCGCCTATAAAGGGCATCAAATGAATCATGAAGGTTTGTTGAAATATATCATCTCTTTTAGAAATCATATTGAATTTGGTGAACATTGCGTTGAGCGTATGTTTATGGATATAACAAAACATTGTCAGCCAGAAGAATTATCCGTGTATGCTTGTTTCACAAGACGTGGCGGTATCGATATCAGCGCGTTTCGCTCAACAAGTGAAATGAAATGTTCATCAGCAACCAAACGTATTTGTAGAATGTAAAGTTTTTTTAATCGTTAATTTTTTTACTGAAATTTGGCATGACTCGTTTCATATAATCGCTAAAAAAAGGCACAGTAAATGCTATCTCACCATAGCTTGGACTGTAAATCATACCTTTTTTAATAAGGTTGGCACGGACAGTGCTTATTTGTTGGATTTTAAAACCTAATTTCTCAGCAATTTCACTGGTTAACTTCGAATTTGATTTTAATTCTGCCATAGCTCTCAAAAAATTTTTTTCACTCTGTGTTAATCTATCAAATCGTACGCGGAAAAAATTCTCATCCAAGCGACGTATAACATCCGAAGTTGAATCTTGTATATTATTTAATGTTATAGGCGAGCTAACAGCGTGGTTCCAAGATTGGTATCCCCACTCCTGAACGAAATAAGGATAACCCTCTGTTAAACGAAAAATTTCTGCTAATGCATCCTCAGTAAAACTTACTTTGTATGCTTTTACAGGTTCTTGCAAAGCCTTACTAACATCTTTTTTTGACAGTGGACCAATATCACGAAATTGAAATAACCGTTCAGCATATGTTTTGGCTTCACCAACTAACGCTGGTAAAATCGGAAGCCCAGCTCCGACTAAAACTAAAGGAAGTTGTCGCTGTTGTATGCGATGCAAAGCTATAATCAAGGCACTCAGTTCTTTATTATCTAAATATTGAATTTCATCAATCAAAATCGCAATTGCCGTTTTTTTTTCTTCCGCTGCTTCAGATACCGCGATAAATAAATTAGTTAAATCAGTTTCAAGATCGCCACTATCAGCTGAACCCTTTTCTGCTTCAATATCTATACCTACTTCAATTTCACCTACTTTCACTTTTATTGTACTGATAAAACTCCGTAAAACAGCAAGACCTCTACGTACTTTATCACCTACGCCTGAGAGTCTTACAAGTTGATAAAGCAACGTGCGTAAATGTGGAGCTAGAATTTCCCTGATAGTTTTATCTTCACGTGCCTCAATTAGAACAGTGCTGTAGCCCATCTGCGCTGCTAACCTTTCAAGTTCATTCAACAATACGGTTTTACCAACACCTCTTAAACCAGTTAGTAATAAACTTTTTTCAGAACGATGGTTTTTAACCCTAGCATATAAACACTCGCCTTGATTTAAAACGTTCTCCCTACCAACTAGTTCAGGCGGAGGAGAACCAGCTCCAGGGGAAAATGGATTTTTAATAGGATCCATCAGTTAAAACTCCTTAATCAACATTATATTATAGTTATACCAGGTTATACCAAGTTATAGCTGAAATCAAGTATAACAATTTATAACTTAGTATAACTAGGTATAAGTTAGTATAAGTAGGTATAACTACAGAATATGATATTTTTATTAAGACAGAAAAATACCTAAATGATAAAATACTAACATGGATTTGTATTTCCTAGTCATTATTTAAATTATATTTTGATAACTTAACTTTCAAATCATTTATAGCAATACACGAACAAAGTTCAAAAAAATCCTTATTTGGAACAATTCTCGTTAGGTTTCACACGTTGTAGTTCGAATTATAGCATCTCTATATTCCGAACTATATCTTAGATTTTGTTATACTACTTCTGAATACCTACATCAGAACAAATAACTTCGCCATTTAAATGTTCGTTTTCAATAATGTGTAGAGCTAATTTTACATATTTTTCTGAATGACCTAGATGTCTTGGAAACAGCATCATAGTTGCTAAACTATTTTGTACCGCTGCTTTAATAATTCAAAAAGAAGCCACATGATGAATAGAAGAATTCGGCGACTAACGCCATGGATGGCGCGGTACGGTACAGGGATGTACCATGGAGCCGAATTCTTCTATCCGTGATGCGGCTTCTCCAAAAAATTACATAGGCGCGTTAATTTGATTGCTACTTCTCTTGCATACGAATACCCGCATCTAAGCGAATAACTTCTCCATTCAAATATTCATTTTCAATAATATGTAAAGCTAATTTCGCATATTCTTCTGCATGACCTAAACGTTTTGGAAATGGCATCATGGTTGCCAAACTATCTTGGACTGCTTGCGGCATGCCTGCCATCATCGGCGTTGACATAATGCCAGGTGCGATAGTCATCACACGAATACCAAAACGCGCGAGTTCACGTGCAGCGGGTAAGGTCATGGCTACAACCCCACCTTTAGAGGCACTATAAGCTGCCTGACCTATTTGACCTTCAAAAGCAGCTACAGAAGCTGTGTTAATTATAACGCCACGCTCACCACTTTCACCAGCAGCTGGTAATTCTGCCATATCACTTGCGGCTAAACGCATCATATTAAATGTACCAATCAAATTAATTTGAATCACTTTATTAAAATCGCTTAAAGGCATGGCACCTTCACGCCCTAAAATACGTTTGCCAGGTGCTATACCCGCGCAATTAACACAAATGCTTGCAAGCCCATGTTGCTCTCTTGCCATTTTAAATGCTTGCTCAGCACTCTCGGCATCACTGACATCGCATTCAATAGCAATCCCATTAATCTTTTCAGCCAACGTACGTGCGGCATCTACATTCATATCAAATAATGCAACTTTTACACCTTTTGCAGCTAAAGCTGTTGCAGTTGCAGCACCCATACCTGAAGCGCCACCTGTAATAATTGCTGCTTTGTTGTTTAGATTTTCCATTGGTTTTCCTTGTTGTTTAGATTGATTGCTTCGCTACGCTCGCAATGACGGCGTCTGTTATTAATAAAATCACACAAAAAACTGTTTACTTAATTCTTTAAATTTGGGATGTTTAGCATCACGTAACCATTCAAAAAACACCATTTCACGAGAAACAATTTGAGCACCCATTTGACGCATACGTTCAATCGCTAGCATTTTATCAGATACATTTCTTGCTGAGATAGCATCTTCTACAACAAATACATCTTTCTCCGCATTTAATAAATCAAACACCGTTTGTAATATACAAACATGCGCTTCTATTCCTATCACAACACACTGAGGTTTATCTAAAGCATGAATTGCTTTCTGACACTCAGCATCACCCACACATGAAAATGCTGTTTTGGGAATCATAGTTGATTTAGATAACAACTCTTTTAAAACAGAAACCGTTGTTCCAAGCCCCTTAGGATATTGCTCAGAAACAAAAATTGGAACTTCTAATAATTGCGCAAGCTCAACAAGCCATTCACAATGAGCCAACATGCGTTGATAATCATGAATTGATTTAATTAATTTTTCTTGTATATCTACAACCAATAAACAACTTTTTGCATGTTCTAACATAGTTCATCACCTTTTTCTTGGTTTTGCACATATAATATTCATTATTTAAACCAGGTTATCTTAGTCTTTTGTGCTCTATTTATAAAGACCTACAAACCAACTTAAAAAGCCTTCATTTTTGAATAGTTTCATTCCAAAGCACGAAAATCGCTCAGTTTTACCGATGAATTACAGTGAAATTAAATATTTTCATGTTATACTCCATCAAAATACATATATATGCAGACTTATGGATACAACCCAAACCATCACTTACGAAACACCATTTAACGAACATATGCGTTTTTGTTTACGTATGGAGCAATTGTTTCAGCATATTGAAGAACATTTGATGGTAGATAGCATTCCAAATGCTGAAACAACGATAGAAACCATTATTGAAGTAGCTTATTTACTTGATAGACCTGATTTAAAAAGTCTGGTAACAAAAGAATTAATTCGTTATCAAACTCAATTAAGTCGGCTCCATCAATTACCACATATCGATCAAAGCAAACTCGCCAACATTTTAGTTGAACTTGAACATATTATTGAACAATTTCAAACGAATAATAATAAATTAGGACAACGTCTACGTGAAAACGATTTCTTAAGTGCTTTGCGTGTACATCGTTTAAATCCAGGTGGAATTTGTCACTTTGAAATTCCTGCCTATCATCGCTGGTTGTATCGACCACACGCTGAAAGAATAGAACAACTAACCGCGTGGTACGAAGAAATTAAAATTATGGGTGATGCCGCACGTTTAATGTTACAACTTGTTAGAAACAGCAACGACTCAGAAGATAAAGTTGCAGAAACGGGTTTATACCAACAATCACTCGATCCTAAAGCACCTTTTCAAATAGCACGTGTTAGCTTACCAATTGATAGTCCTGTACATCCTCAAATAAGTGTTGGTCGACACCGCATGTCTATACAATTTTTTATGGCTGATATGCAAAATAAACCTAAACCTACCAATAATAAAATTAATTTTAAATTAACAAATTGTATTTTTTAACTTTTAAATCAAGAACAAAATTCTGATAATAATTTTTCGATAATTTCTTGTGAACCTGCGGGAATTGGATAATCTCGTAATTCTTCTATAGCAACCCACTGCACGGCCTGACCTTCAACCCCATAAGCTTTACCAACAAAGCGAGGAACTTTCCAAACATCTAACTTTACTTCACGATCAGGATAGCGGTGTTGTGTACTAAACCAAAATTGTGCTTCTACTATTTTGATACCCACTTCTTCTGTCAATTCTCTTGTTAAAGCTTCTAACGATGTTTCACCTGATTCAATTTTTCCACCAGGAATTTCCCATAAGCCACCTAAATATTTATCAAGTGGCCGTTTAGCAATTAAAATTTTATTCTCTACATTGAAAATAACACCGCCAACTGCATGAATAAAAATAGATTGGCTCATAATCTTTAACTTATAGTACGTG
>JBFWPS010000033.1:0-12306 GCA_050249855.1 Gammaproteobacteria bacterium | reverse complement strand
ATGGATGTTTTGCTACATATTGCTTTAATGCAGTCACTTGTTCTGGATGATGGATCACGATTTCAAATTGATGTTCGTCAATGATGGGCAATTCATCAGGTGAAAAAAAACCTTCGACTAAAACAATCGGTTGTTCGACCCCTATATTTTTTAATGCAAATGCTTCTTCAATGCAAGCCACACCAAAAGCGTGCACACCTTGTATTGATTTACAAACTTCTACTTGATGGCCATAACCATTTGCTTTAACCATGGCTAATATTTTAGAGTGTGGAGCAAGCTTTTGAATATGATGGATATTATGTTGGAGCGCTGCAGTGTCAATATAAATAGAAGCGGCTCTAGTCATGGGAGAAACCTGAATATCCAGGGCGTACTGTGGCAAAATTTTCAAAACGGGTATATTGACCTATAAAAGTTAAACGAATTTTTCCAATAGGACCATTACGATGTTTTGCAATTAAAATTTCCGCTGTTCCTTTATCAGGTGATTCTTCATTATATACTTCATCTCGATAGATAAATAAAATTAAATCAGCATCTTGTTCAATAGAACCTGATTCACGTAAATCAGACATAACAGGTCTTTTATCTGAACGTTGTTCTAAACTACGATTTAACTGTGATAAAGCAATCACGGGTACATTTAATTCTCGAGCTAATGATTTTAAACTACGTGAAATTTCAGAAATTTCTGCAGTACGATTTTCTTTGAAACCAGGAACTTGCATTAACTGCAAATAGTCAATCAAGATCAAACCGATTTGACCTTGTTCTCGCATTAAGCGACGGGCACGTGCACGTATTTCAGAAGGTGATAACGCAGGTGTGTCATCAATAAACATCGATGTTTCGGAAAGAATACTGGATGTAGAGGAAATTCTAGGCCAGTCATCATCACGTAAGTTTCCGGTTCGAATTCGGTGTTGGTCGATACGACCTAAAGAAGAAAGCATACGAGTTGCCAGTGATTCACCAGGCATTTCTAAACTAAAAATAAGAACCGATTTTTTTCCTTTAATGGAAACAGCTTCAGCAATATTCATTGCAAAAGACGTTTTTCCCATGGAAGGTCTACCAGCCACAATGATTAAATCTGCGGGTTGTAAACCTGAGGTAATTTCATCTAAATCGTGAAAACCTGTTGTAACACCCGTTAATGTTTCTTTTGAATGAAATAAAGTGTCTACACGCGCTACGGCAGTATTTAATAATTGTTTGATATCAGTTGGGCCATTGTTCGTTAAATCTTGTTCTGCAATTTGAAATATTTTTTGTTCAGCAAAATCAAGTAATTCGTTAATAGGTCGACCATTAGGATGATACGCCGCATCAGCAATTTCATGACTACAACTAAGTAGTTGTCTTAAGACAGAACGTTCTCGAACAATATCTGCATAGGCTGTGATATTCGCAGCACTAGGTGTGTTTTTAGCTAATTCAAATAAATAAATTTCACCGCCTGCATTTTCGAGGGCATTCATTTCGCGTAATGCTTCCATAACGGTTAGAACATCCGCAGGTTTTTGATTATGTAAAAGTTGTGAAATGCTTTTGAAAAGTAAACGATGATCGGCTCGATAAAAATCCTTTTCATGAACACGGTCTGCAATTTTATCCCATGCTTCATTATCAAGCATTAAACCACCGAGAACCGATTGTTCTGCCTCAATGGAATGAGGTGGAATTTTCAATTCATCAGTGGTTTTGCTGGAAACACGTTTTGCATATGTTTGTTCAGGCATATTTTGCCTATATTAGTCGCTGATTACGGATATTTTAATCGCTTGTACTACATCACCATGTAATTGAATATCAACTTCATATTCACCAATATAACGTAACGCGCCATTTGGTAAGCAAACTTCGCTTTTTGCAATTTCAATACCCGCTGTTGTAAGGGCATGTGCGATATCGCGTGTACCAATAGAACCGAATAATTTTCCTTCTTCACTGGCTTGAGCTTCCATTTTAAGTATATCAAGCGCTTTTAACTTATCAGCACGCGCTTGTGCTTGGGCTAGCAATTCAGCCATGTGTTTTTCAAGTTCTGCACGACGCGCTTCAAAAGAAGCCATATTCGCTTCGGTCGCACGTACAGCTTTACCATGAGGGATCAAATAATTACGTGCAAAACCACCGGCAACATTAACTTTATCCCCTAAAGTTCCAAGTTTATGAATTTTTTCAAGTAGTATAACTTCCATAATTTCACCTATATAAATTAATGACGATCACAGTAAGGTAATAAAGAAAGAAAACGTGCAAGCATGATCGCTTTACGTAATTTTCTTTGATAGAAAGTACGTGTTCCTGTGATCCGACTTGGAACAATTTTCCCTGTTTCAGTGATAAAATCTTTTAAAATATCGATATCTTTATAATCAATTTCAGTCGCTTTTTCAGCTGTAAAACGACATGATTTTTTTCGACGCATGTAACTTGCCATAAATTGCCTCTCTCTATAAATTAGTCTTCAGATTCTACAGCAACATCTCTAGGTGAAGTTGCTTTATGCTTTTGGTCACGTGAACGCAACATAGGAGATGGTTCTGTTATAGCTCGCTCACATTGTAAAATTAAATGACGAATAACCGCATCATTGAAGCGGAAGGTTGTGCATAATTCTTCATAGGCTTCTTGGTCACACTCAATATTCATTAAAACATAGTGTGCCTTGCTAACTTTTGCGATGGGGTATGCAAGTTGTCTGCGACCCCAGTCTTCTAAACGGTGAATTTTTCCGTTTCGTGAAGTGATAACCTTTTTATAACGCTCGATCATTGAAGATACTTGTTCACTTTGATCAGGATGAACAAGAAACACGACTTCATAGTGTCTCATAGTTAGTTTTCCTTATGGTTAAAGTTTCCCAAATTATTTTGGTGAAACAAGGAAATGCTGCCCAATAGGACAGATTTCGAACGAGGATTATAAAGAAGAATACGTTTTGTGTCTAGTTTTAGAAGATAACAAACTTTAGCTGGATTAGGTGCTTCGCACGAAACAAGTTTCGTGCTTGCATTTAAGGGGGAGAATCGCGATTCTCCCCCTTAAAAATCCACCATCGCGTAAAGTCTTTGCACCGTTCGCGTTGTTTGCGGGCCGCGACAGAGCTGAATTGATTAAATATTCACCAATAGATTGCCACGCGCTAGCTAAAGCTCGCAATGACAGCAGTTTTTTCGTAAGTTCTAAATTACTTGTCCTCTACTTATGTTGTATAAAGAAATTTTAATAAGCTGTTAATAAATATTTATCTCGTTATAAGCAAATCAGATTTTTATTTACAAATCACGATTCAATCGGCAGAATTACAAACATTTTGGAATTTAAGGTCAAGTTTTGACCTTTTTGACGCCAGCTAAAAAATAAAATTTGTGATGTTTTGGAGCAAAAAATATCTGTAAAAAAATAATGGTTCCAGTCTTTATATTGTTGTTTTTTATGTTTGAACATGCTGCTTATGGATTGAATGTTCGAGGTGAAAATGAGAAAAATTATGATATAAAGTTATTTCCTTATAATTCTAGGCTTTTTAGCACGGGTAATGCGGGTGATTTTGCAATGCTAGATGGTGATTTGATGTTTCCAATTATTGGAAATTCCCAGAGAATTATTTATGTAGATACAAAAGGTAAAATTGGTCAAGAAAAAAGTTGGTTAGGAAGCTTTGGTGGTGGTTTTCGTCAAATAGTTACTCAGAAAATTTTAGGAGCATATTTATTTTTCGACCGTAGTAGTACGTTCAATCAAAGTTTATTTTCGGTTATTAATCCAGGAATTGAAGCAATAACGAACCGTTGGGATATTCATTTAAATGGATATTTCCCTCTAAAGTCAGAACAAACAAAAGGTTTATTTTTTGCAGAGCAAGTCGGTGTTTCATCCTTTGTGGTATTTAGTGGGCATAATGAATTTGATCATATTCTCGAATGTTTCGAAGAAGTAGGAAACGGTATTGATATGGAAGTCGGTAAAACGTGGTTGAAATTATCAAATCTTCGTACTTATTTAGGTGGCTATTATTATAGTCTGAAAGAGCTAAATGCAATTAAAGGTATTCAAACGGGTGTACAGTATCCTCTTAATCAAAATCTGATGTTAGGATTCAATTATAGTTATGATAATGTCCAAAAAAATGTTGTTTCTGTATCATTACGTTTAAGTTTTGGTTATCCAGCAAGAAGTCGTATTCCAGATATTCATGAACGCATGTTAGATCCAATTGTACGTCATTTAGGTACATTAAATACAGGAAGTGGTATTCCGAGTGAAAAAGGATTTCGTGATACCACACTTTTAGAAGAACAATTAGTCAATGATAAAATTTGGTTTTTTTCTCCTACGGGCTCTCCATTTAATCCTGTTGCAGGATTTAATAATTGCACGTATGAAAATCCATGTAATATTCCATCATTTAATCAAAATAATGTAAACGATATAAATAATCTTCAGGCAAATGCAGTTCTCTTCTTTGCCCCAGCTACATATCCAATAATAAATATGTTTGGACCGGTTAATCGAATAACATTAAATGATGGTCAATCAATGTTTGGACGAACCAGTGATTTTCTATCCCCCGCACCAACTGCAAATCGTCCTTTATTTATAGGTGGTTTCGATCTAACAGGAAATAATATTTTATCAGATCTAAATTTCTCAGGAATGGGAACGATAGAGACAATAGGGATACAAAGTGTCAATGCAGATGATTTATCTTTGATAAATTTAAACGTAAGTGATTATGTAGGTCCTGATGGTGTGAATCCAGGAGATGCGGGTGGAGACGCTATTGGGATTCTAATGAGCGATGGGCAAAATATTCAAATATTGAATGTAATTGTGTCTGATATTATTGGTGGACGTGGTGCAAATGGTTTGAATGGCGTGGGCGGTGCTGATGCAAACGCAGATGGTGGTGGTTCTATTGTAGCAGTTGCAGGTATTGGAGGTCAGGGTACAAATGCGCTAGCAGCGGGGGCAGGGGGAAATGCAATAGGCATATTATTCACAAATGTTTCCGTTGATTTAAATCAAGTTATGGTTAATCAAATTAGCGGTGGTATGGGTGGCCAGGGCGCGCAAGGCGGAATAGGTGGTAGTGCCAATGCGACTAATGGTCTTGTAAATAATGCAACAAGTGCGGCAGGCCTTGCTGGAACTGGTGGTAATGGCGGTGATGGAAGTAATGGCGGTTCTGGTGGTAAGGCGATTGGGATTCAAATGGCTGGTAGCACTGGAAATATCAACATGATCCAAATAGAAAATATAACTGGTGGTGCTGGTGGTATGGGTGGTGAAGGTGGTCGTGGTGGAGATGCAAATGCAAATGGTAATGATAATCAAAATGTTGCAGGCGTAGGTGGACTTGCAGGTGGTGCTTCTATGTTCAATTCTCTCCCAACTGGCGGAGGTGGTGATGGTGGCGCAAGTGGTAATGGTGGTGATGCTGGCGATGCGGTAGGTCTTAGTTTACTGGCTGGTAGTAGTTTCGAAATTAATAATACCTCTATTATGTTTTTAAATGGCGGCATAGGAGGAGTAGGTGCAGTTGGTGCAAATGGCGGAAATGCAAATGCAAATGATAACCTAGCAGGTGGTGGTGATGCTGGTGGTAGCGTATATTCTGGAGGCACTGGCGGGCAAGGTGGTGGTAATGGGGCTCTTGGTGGAACAGGTGGTAATGGTGGAGTGGGTGGTATAGCGGGAGGAGGTACCCTGGCTGGAGGCGTAGGAGGACAAGGCGGAGGTTTTGCTGGTAATGGCGGAAATAATGGCATAGGGGGAAAAGATAATGTAGCTTCATTGAATGGATCTACAATTGTTTTAGGTGGCATTAGTTTTTCTAGTATTCAAGGTGGAAATGGGGCAGGGACATTTATTACTAGCGTTGGAGGACAAGGAGGCAGTGCTTTATCGAGTGGAAATATGGTTGGCCCTAATACTAACGGTAATGGCGGAAATGGTGGTTCAACAAATGGCATCCCATCGAGTAATCCTCCCGCTACACTTGGCATAGCTGGTGCTATAGGTGGTTTCGGTAATCCTACTGGTGGCTTGGGTGGTGCAGGTGGTACTGGTCAATTGGGTGGATTTATTCCATAAGACTTGATGTTTTTCGATGAGTTGACTATCTTTTTGTAGTCCAATTTGCAATTCTATCAAGTAAAACCTATTAGTTTTTTCGTAAGGTCTAAATTACTTATCCTCGACTTTGTTGTATAAAGAAATTTTTAATAAAAGGAATTCGGTTGCTGAGTGATAAACCAAGGTTTCTCGCTAATACGATAGGTGATGATTTTTTTAAAAATAAATCTTTAAAACCAGCCATGCTTGAAATCATGATTTGATTTTGTAATTTACGTTTAGTTTGATATTTTTTTAACACAGACAAATGGCCTATATCTTGTTTTGCCTGATGTGCATGGTTGATAAGTTTAGCTAGTTCAAAAGCATCAGCTAATCCTAAATTTAAGCCTTGTCCTGCTAACGGATGAATGGTGTGTGCAGCGTCACCAATTAAAGCAACTCGTGTTCCAACATAATCTTTTGCGTGTAACATACGTAGTGGAAAAGTTTGGCGTTTTGATTCAAGCTTTGTTTTTCCTAACGTATTTTCAAAGCGTTTCGATAAATAAGCATTAAATTCAGATGGTTCTAATTGTAAAAGTTTTTCAGCTAAAGCAGGGGTAGTAGACCAAACGATAGAACTGAAATAAGGATTTTCAAGTGGCAAGAAAGCTAAAATACCATCGGATAAAAAACGTTGCCAAGCGGTTTTTTGATGTGGCTTTTCAGTTTGTATAACTGCAACAAGTGCGTTTTGATGATACTGATAAGTTTCAATAGGTATATGTAATTGATTTCTTAACCACGATTTTGCACCATCAGCGCCGATAATTAATTTAGCATTTAAATCGAAATCTTCATGTTTAAGTGTGGCTATTTGATTACTTATAACGATGTTTTTAGGTGTGAAATCATAAAAAAAAGTGATATTTGCAAGTGAATGTGCTTTTTTAAGCAATGCGGCTAACATAATATCATTTTCAATGATATGGCCTAATGAAGTTTCATAACGAGTTGCAGCATCAAAATCAATAGACCCGCTACCTAATTCGTCCCAAACATGCATTTTTTGAAAAGGGCTCACACGTGTATTAATAAGTTCATCCCAAATACCTATCAATTGAAATATTTTTTCAGAAGAGGGGGTAATTGCGCTAACACGTAGAGAGTAAGGTGATTTTTGTTCCCTCTCACCCCAACTCTCTCCCCCAGAAAGCCGCTGGGGGAGAGGGAGTTTCGTTTCTTTCGAATCTACATAGCTTCCTTTCCCCAAGCTTGTTTGGGGAGCAGGGCTAGCTTCTACAACAGCAACATCAAAACCATTTTCAGCTGCCAAGTTAGCCATTGTTAATCCTACAATGCCAGCGCCAATAATGATGATGTCGAATGTTTGTTTGCTCATGTTGATTTAGCTCTAGCATTCTTTCGATAACGAATAATTTTGCTCACAACAGGAATGGCGGAAATAATAATAATGATAATAATAAACAGCGACAAATGTTCTTTAACTAAGGGTAGATTTCCAAAGAAATATCCGATTGTTAAGAATCCTCCCACCCAGATGATCGCACCAATCGTATTGTAAATGACAAAATGAATAAAATTCATTTTAACAATACCAGCAACAAAGGGGACATAAGTACGAATGACGGGGATAAAACGAGCTAAAATAATAGTTTTAGCGCCATTTTTTTCATAAAATTCATGAGCCTGTTTTATATAAAGCGCCAATTTAGATTGATTTTGAGGGTGAATGAACTTTTCACCTATTAAATAACCCAATGAAATATTGACAAAGCCACCTAAAATTCCAGCAGTACTCAACAATATAAATAATAAAGGCAAACTAAAAGCATGATGTAAAGCCAAGCCACCTAATGCGAATAATAGTGATTCTCCTGGTAAGAAGGGTATGAGAATAATGCCTGATTCACAGAAAAAAATTAAAAATAAAATCAAATAAGTCCAATTGCCAAATTCCTTTAACCACATGACTAGATATGAATCCATGTGAAGGAGAAAATGAAATAAAGATGAAACTATATCCATGAATGGTACCCCATCATTCTTTTTGTTAATATTGTTTTAAGACCCGGGATGAAATCCATCCCTAATATTCCGATGTTTCGTATCAATGAAATGGGTTTGTATTCATTGTTAAATAAGGAAATAAGAGAATCTGTTAATGATATCATAGAGTTTTGATCCCAGCGGCGATTTTTTTCATAATTTTGTATTAAATCGAGCGCGGATAAATTTTGACGTGATGTAATATGTTCAGAAATTGATTTTGCCAAAAATGAAATATCTCGCATGGTTAAATTAAAGCCTTGCCCTGCAATAGGATGTAAATTATGGCAGGCATTTCCAAGCAACAATAAGTTTGGATGAATTTGATTTTTGACTTTGCTGAGTGTCAAAGGAAATAATTGTCTGGTTCCAATCCAAGTAAACCGTCCAGCTCTATAGCCAAAGTGTTTTTGTAAAATCGCTAGTAAAGATTTTTCATCGAGAGACATTAAATGATTAATCTTTTCATTGCTAACAGTCCAAACCAGTGACCAACGGTTTTCACCAAGAGGTAATAAAGCAATTGCGCCATATTCAGTAAAACGTTCATAAGCATGGCCTGATTGAAGTTGATTACTACCAACATTGGCAACGATGGCTGATTGATTATATTCTTTTCGTTGATATTCTATGTTTAGTTGTTGATGTAAATTTGATTTTCCACCATCTGCAATAATCATTAAAGGTGCTTTTAATGTTTGTTTCTCATTTGAAGTGTTTTGATATGAAAGTGTTGCATTTGCTTTTTCAAATAAGATCTCGTTTATTTGCAAGGCAGAAATGATGTTTATGTTTTCAAAAGAAGAAACTCGTTCAAACAAGGTTTTTTGAAGTTGTTTAATAGGGATTACATATCCCAATGCGGGTACTTGTAATTGCTCAGGTAACAGCCTTGAAAAACCAAAATGACCTTTATCAGAAATATGAATTTTTTTAATAGGGTAGCAATGTTTGGCTAATTCAGACCAAATAGTCATTTGTGAAAAAATAAGATGACTGACGTGTGACAGCGCTAATGATCGTTCATCTTTATAATTTTCAATTGTTTCTGTTATGGGTGTTTTCGTTGTTAAAATTGTCAATGAAATATCAAAAGGTGCAAGTGCACAAGCTAGCGTTAAACTTGCTAGTCCTGAGCCTATAATAACAATATGATTTTGATCATGATGCATCGATACTAACCTTTATGACCAACTAAATATTCTATTTCAATAACATCTTTTATAAGACCCTGAGTGAATACCTCATGACTTTCTTCCGTAACCAACACATCATCTTCTATTCTAATACCAATATTATGCCAGCATGGGTCTATCTTGTCTGAAGTATTTCTAATATAAATTCCAGGTTCAACTGTTAAAACCATACCAGGAGCAAGTGTTCGCCAATTATCGTGTGTACGATAGGCTCCTACATCATGCACATCTAGTCCTAACCAATGTCCTGAATTATGCATATAGAATTCTTTATAAGCTTGAAGCTCAATTAAATCTGAAACAGATCCTTTTAATATACCTAATTCGACTAAACCTTCAGTAATAATTTGAATAATCTTTTTTTGTATATTCGGCCACGCATTTCCGGGATAAACTTCTGCAATTCCAGCTAGCTGGGCGGCCAAAACAATTTCATATATAGCTTTTTGTTCAGCTGTAAATCGACCGTTAATCGGAAATGTTCGAGTAATATCCGAAGCATAGTATTCATATTCTGCACCAGCATCAATTAATAATAAATCACCCGATTGCAAAGCTTGATCGTTATCGATGTAATGTAGTGTGCAAGCATTCTTACCTCCGGCGACAATCGCGGGATAGGCTTGAGAAATACACCCTTGACGAATAAATTCATAACGTAAAACAGCCTCTATTTCATATTCCATTAAACCTGGTTTGCAATGCTGCATCGCTTTTTTGTGTGCGTTAACCGAAACATCAGCTGCTTTTCGCATGCAAATAATTTCATGATCAGATTTTATAAGTCTCATTTCATGTAACAAATCATCCAAAGCATAAAACTGTTCTGGAACTTGAACACCTTTACGTGATTGAGTTCGTAACTGGTTTAGCCATTCAGTAATTTGTTGATCAAATATTTTATCGTAACCGATTGACCAATAAATAATGTTACGATTGGCAAGTAATTTTGGCATGGTTTCGTTCATTTCTGCAATTGAAAAAGCCTGAGAAGCACCAAAGACACTACATGCACCTTCAACACCAGCCCGTTCTCCAACCCAAATTTCTTGCTCTGCATTTCTTGGGCGATTAAATAAAATAAATTCATTACGATTATTGTCTGATATCAATACCGCAACAGCTTCAGGTTCACAAAAGCCAGTTAAATAATAAAAATCACTATTTTGTCTGTAACGATAGTGATTATCACCGTTACGAATTATTTCAGGGGCTGCTGATATAATAGCAATACTATTAGGCTCCATTTTTTGTAAAATTTGTTCCCGACGTTTTTGAAATTCATCTAGATTCATGATGATAAGCTCCAGGCTATTTAATGAATGATATGGTTAGAAGATTTTCCTCGAGATTCAGCAATTTCTGTGTGAATCAAAATAGCAGCCATACGAACATATTCATAAACTTCTGCATAGGCCGACTCATCACTTTCTGTTGTTTCGATCCGGTCATAATCAAGCTTTGCTATTTCTAACATATTTTGAAGCGCTTCTCGTCCATCTTCAGAAGTAATAGAATCTGACTTAATTCCAACCAAATTTAATCCTGTTAAATATCCCTCACACCATTCACTTAAGGCTTGCGCACGTTCGTTCAAAGGTTGCTCATCATCTGGGACTAATAATTCAAAGTCAAAGTCAGGGCTGTTGAGTTTTTGGAAGGTTGTTTTATAGATTTCCAGTAAAAAGTCACGGTTTTTTTTAGACTTTTTTCCTTTGAATATGTGATCAAGACAAAATTGGGCATCTAAATGGACATCTGCGGATATAAAGGCAGTTATTAAACCATGTGTTTCAGATGGGCTGGCGCTAGGGTCGATTTCCTTTAATAACACGGAAATTTCATCGTAAGTTCGAATAAACATGAAGCTCGCTCTTTAATAGGATGAAGTTTTTGGTTAATACTTTTCTATTCTAACGCATTGACGTTAGAAAACATACCTTTTATGATGTACTCAATTTCCAAAGCACATTGATAATTAACAATGAAAAATAATGGTGACCTTGAACTTCTAGTACAGCAAACCGAGCGTATGCTTGAACATTATCAACGCTTGTTGGAAGAAAACCAAGTACTTTGTGACCGTGAATCTAAATTACTTTTGGAAAATAGGCAATTACGTAGTAAACATACTTTCGCAAGCCAAAGAATTAAAGCATTACTGGCCCAATTAGAGGTAATCGAGAATTCATAATGCAAAATGACGATACTATTTTAACATTACGTTTATTGGAAAAGGAAATCCAAGTTAAATGCTCAGCTGATCAAATTGAAGGGTTGCAGCAGGCGGCTTATCATTTAGATAGCAAATTGCGTGTCATTCGTGATGCAGGGAAAGTTTCAGGGAATGATAAAATATTTTTACAAGCAGCGTTGGAATTAGCTTTCGAATTACAGTCTGTTGAGAAACAGAAAGATGGTTATTTAGATACAATGAATAACCGTATTCGTGAACTGCAGAAAAAAATTGAAAATGCTCTGGTGTAGTAGGGTGGGCAAAGCGTGCAAAACAGCATATTTTGAATTTCATGATAACGTGTATGCACGTGTGCCCACCATTACGTTGCTTGGTGGGCACGCGCTTCATAAATCATTTTTAAATTGTTATACAATGCATACGCGCTTTGCCCACCCTACAGATTACGCAGTGGCTTAATCATGAATAAATCAAATAAAACGATAATACGAGATTCTTTTTTAAAGCGGCGACAACTGCGCAACGAAAAAGAAAATGAACGCGATTCACAAAAAATCTATCAAAACATAATAGCCAGCGATTTTTTTAAAAATGCAAAGCATATTGCTTGTTATTTCGATGTTAAAGGTGAGGTTTCAAGCAAATCTTTAATAGAAAAGATTTGGCAAGAAGGAAAGCATTGTTATTTTCCATCCATTTATAATGTCACTATGAAATTTATGCACTATGTTTCAAATACTGAATTGAAAAAAAATCTTAATGATATCAAAT
>JBFWPS010000032.1:0-12536 GCA_050249855.1 Gammaproteobacteria bacterium | reverse complement strand
GAAACCTAATTGTTTTCGTTCAAGCAGAAGGGTTTCAATGAATGCAGTGTATCCCTCTACCAGTAATTTCAATAATAAGGGGTGATCAGGATGTCGTGTTTGAAGCCAAACTTCACCTGTTTCAGCTTCTCTTCCAGCGCGTCCTGCAACTTGTATGAGTAGTTGGCCTAAACGTTCGCTGGCACGAATATCGGCACTAAAAAAACCGCTATCAACATCTAAAATAGCAACCATACTGACATTGGGAAAATGATGACCTTTAGCAAGCATTTGCGTACCAATTAGAATTTGATTTTTACCACTTAAAATATCATCGAGCTTTTCTTGTAAAGCACCTTTTTTTCTAACACTATCGCGATCAATTCTAGATATACCAATGCTTGGAAAATGTTTTTTTAATGCAGTTTCAATTCTTTGTGTGCCTAAACCAAGTGGGATTAATTCTTTACCATGACACTCAGGACATTGTGTTTCAACTGGGCGAGTGCTATCACAATGATGACAATGCAAGCGAGGAGGATTTTGATGTAATATTAAATTTGTATCGCATCGCTTACATTTAGCGCTCCAACCACATTGATGACAAATTAAATTAGGGGCATAACCGCGCCTATTCAAGAATAATAAAACTTGCTTTCCTTGTTCAATATGCTTGTGTATTGTTTTTATTAAAGGCTTTGATAAACCATGATCTAATCGATGGTTGCGTATATCAATAACATTAAAATGAGGTAAGTTTGCAATACCTGCTCGCTCAGAAAGATGCAAATAATGATAACGTTGAAGTTTTGCATTATAGTATGTTTCTAATGAAGGTGTTGCTGAACCTAATATAATCGGGATATTCTCTTTCGATGCGCGCATGACTGCCAAATCTCTGGCTGAATATCGAAAACCATCTTGTTGTTTATAAGAGCTATCATGCTCTTCATCAATAATAATAATTCCAAGTTTTGGTATGGGTGTGAATACTGCAGAACGTGTGCCGATAATAATAGAAGCTTGTTCATTGCTCGCTGCAATCCAATTATCAAAACGTTCGCGATCAGTTAAACCAGAATGCAAAGTGACAATAGATTTATCAAAGCGTGCTTTGAAGCGATTTAAAGTTTGAGGTGTTAAAGCAATTTCGGGAACTAAGACTAAAATTTGTTTTTGTTTAGATAGAATCTGCTCAATAACATGGAAATAAATTTCAGTTTTACCGCTACCTGTTACACCATGTAATAAAAATGCATGATATTCGTCTGTTTTTTGTAAAATTTCAGTAACAACGATATTTTGTTCAGTTGATAAAAGATGGGGATTTTCTTTACGATGGTAATTTGTTTGAGTAACATGATGAGCTAATGCACGACCTTGCCTTATTAAAGTCGGTAGTATCTGATTGGTTACTTCACCGATTGGATAATGATAATATTCGCTAGCCCAATGTATTAACGATAATAGATTGGCTGGAATAACTGGTTGTGTATCAATAATTGTAATAGCATGCTTTAAACGTTTACTATCTATTTCGCTATGTGTTTTGATTCCAAGCAAGATCCCGATAGTTTCATTTCTGCGAAAAGGTATGCGCACACGCATGCCAGGCATTAATTTACCGTTATAATCTTTAGGTGGTAAATAATCTAGTGCAAAACGAACGGGTGCTGCTACTGCAATTTGTAAAATAAAATTTTGTTTAGTCATATATATAAGGTGAACGCGATGACAAAAGAAGAACTTAAACAACTTGCTGCACAAGCTGCGCTACAATACGTTGAAGATGATACCTTGGTTGGTGTAGGAACGGGAAGTACAGTTAATCATTTCATTGAATTGCTAGCTCAAAAAAAGAGCAAGATAGATGGTGCACTGGCTAGTTCGAAGGCAACTTATGATCGTTTAAAAGCATTAGGCATACCAGTATATGACCCAAATGGTGTTGATAAGGTACATGTCTATATTGATGGGGCTGATGAGGTGAATCAATATCTACAATGTATTAAAGGTGGCGGTGGTGCTTTAACTGGAGAAAAAATTATTGCGGCCCTTGCAGAAAAATTTATTTGTATTGCTGATCAAAGTAAAAAAGTTTCAGTGTTCGGTCAATTTCCTGTGGCAGTAGAAGTAATTCCACTTGCAAGAAGTTTTGTCGGTCGTGAAATGGTGAAATTAGGTGGAACACCTGTTTATCGAGAAGGTTTTGTAAGCGATTATGGAAACATTATTTTAGATGTTTACAATCTTGAAATTTTAGAACCAGAAAAGTTAGAAGCGCAATTAAATCAAATACCAGGCGTTGTAACGAATGGTATATTTGCAAAGCGACCAGCAGATTTACTTTTACTTGCAACCGATCAAGGTAACGTGGAAACAATCACAAGTATTTAATTTATGAGATAATATTTAAATTTTTTCCAACCTTTTCAAAAGCTGCAAGCGCTTTATCTAAATGTTCTTGGAGGTGTGCAGCAGACATTTGTATGCGAATACGCGCTTGTCCTTTAGGAACGACAGGGTATGAGAAGCCTATAACGTAAATGCCTTCTTGCAGTAATTGATTTGCCATTTCATTTGCAAGCTTAGCATCACTTAACATGAGAGGAATAATTGGATGCTCTCCAGGTTTCAAATGAAATCCTAATTTAGTTAGAGCGCTACGAAAATATCGACTGTTATGATGTAATTGCTTCCGCAATTCAGCACTTTCTTCTAATAGATCTAATACTTTTATTGAAACAGCAGTGACCATTGGCGCTAGTGTATTTGAAAATAAATAAGGCCTTGATCGATTACGTAACCATGTAATGATTTCTTGATTAGCGCTAGTAAAACCACCGGATGCTCCGCCTAATGCTTTACCTAAAGTTCCGGTAATAATGTCTACTCGTTCACTGACACGATGATATTCTGGTGTTCCACGACCATGTTCACCCATGAAACCAATGGCGTGTGAGTCGTCAACCATGACTAATGCATTATACTGATCTGCCAAATCACAAATAACAGGTAAATTTGCAATGATTCCATCCATCGAAAATACACCATCTGTGACAATTAAACGAAAACGACAATTTTGTGCTTTTTCTAATTGAGTTTCTAGATCGTGCATATCATTATTATCATAACGAAAACGTTTTGCTTTACTTAATCGTATGCCATCTATAATGCTTGCGTGGTTTAAAGCATCACTGATAATAGCATCTTCTTCACTAAAAAGTGTTTCAAATAAACCACCATTTGCATCAAAGCATGAAGTGTAAAGAATGGTATCTTCTTTTTCTAAAAATTGAGAAATACGTGTTTCAAGTTGTTTATGAATAGATTGGGTGCCACAAATAAAACGCACCGAAGCCATACCAAAACCATATTGATCTAAAGCCTCTTTCCCAGCAGCAATTAGTTTAGGGTGATCTGCTAAACCTAAGTAATTATTAGCACAAAAATTTAATACTTGTTGACCATTTTGAAGTTGGATAATTGCATTTTGTGGTGAAGTAATTTCGCGTTCATATTTAAATAATCCATTTTTCTTCAACTGTTCTATTTCAGAAGATAAATGGGCTAAAAAAGCATTTTTCATATAGATGTTTTTTCTGTGTTAGAGAGTATCTGATTAAAGAGAGGATTTTGTAAATAAGTTTCGCCTTTTTTATCACTTGGGAAGAAGCCATGAATAGATGTTTTATCCAGAGTTCCTTCCTGCAGCGCAAGTTCTTCTTGATTATGGCCTTGAATGGCTTGCTCAGCTACATATGCTTTAATGATTGCATGAGACTCTCCCATAAAACGGCTATACCATAATGCAAGTGATTGATCTAAAAAAATAGGAAGATGAGATGAAGTAGAAATTATTTTATCTAACTCTTGAATGAAAAAATCATTTAATACTGTGTTTTTTTCTGGTTGTTTTTCCCATGGATAATAAAGAAAAACCTCTATGAGCGAATTATTTGAATTTGATGAAATTTTTTCAGATGAATGAGTGGCAGCATGAAGTAAATTTGTTTTTTTGATAGCAGCGCGGGCAAACTTTGCCCATAAGCGATTAAGCAATTTTTGTTTTGACATACTTGTCTTCATGAAAATATTCCTTTGCGCTGAATTCGTTCTAACTTTGTCATCATATATCAAAAAGGTCTTATAGGCAAAATATTAACGCCTAAGTTTCTAGTAAGTGATTTCTTGCTTTCAAAAAAAACATATAATTTAATTTATGTGCTAACTTTAAATATTATCGAATATTTCTTAAGGTTTTATTAAGCGCTTTGTTATAATGCAGTAAAAAATTTGATTAACAAAATATTGTATTAAATTAGAACAAATAGGGGTCATATATGAGTAATTTATCGTCAAACGAGTTTAGAGTTGAAACAGATAGTATGGGAGCCATAGAAGTGCCAGCTGACCACTATTGGGGGGCGCAGACACAGCGTTCACTTGAGCATTTTGCAATAGGGCACGACTTAATGCCTAAGGCAATTATTTATGCTTTAGGGATTTTGAAACAAGCAGCGGCAGAAGCGAATATGGAGCTGGGTTTATTACCCGCTGATAAAGCGAAAATGATTATACATGCAGCTTCTGAAGTTTCAGCAGGTCTATGGAATAATGAGTTCCCATTGAGGATTTGGCAAACAGGTAGTGGTACGCAAACGAACATGAATGCAAATGAAGTTATTGCTAATTTAGCAATTAAACACGCCGGTGGGGTATTAGGAAGCAAGGATCCAATTCATCCCAATGATCATGTTAATCGTTCTCAATCTTCAAATGATACTTTTCCAACAGCAATGCATATTGCAGCAGCTTATAGCATTCATAATACTTTGCTGCCTAGTATAAAAGGATTACGTGAGGGATTAGCAAAAAAGCAACAAGAATTTAAAGATATAGTAAAGATCGGACGTACTCATTTGCAAGATGCTGTGCCTTTAACGCTAGGACAAGAATTTTCTGGTTATGTTAGCCAGCTTGATTTTGCAATGGAACAAATCAAGCATTCTTTATCTGGTTTATATGCATTGGCTTTAGGCGGAACAGCTGTTGGAACTGGGTTAAATACGCATCCCAAATTTGCGGAGTTAGGCGCAAAAAATATCGCTAAATTAACCGGGTTACCTTTTGTTTCTGCACCCAATAAATTTGCTGCACTGAGTTCACATGAAGCTATTGTTGCTGCTAGCGGCGCATTGAAAATACTAGCTTGTGCACTTATGAAGATTGCAAATGATATTCGCTGGTTGGCATCAGGGCCTCGTTGTGGTTTGGGTGAGCTTCATATTCCAGAAAACGAGCCTGGTTCTTCAATTATGCCTGGTAAAGTTAATCCAACCCAATGTGAAGCAATGACCATGGTATGCGTGCAAGTATTAGGGAATGATGCTGCGATCTCCTTTGCAGATACACAAGGAAATTTTGAATTAAACGTTTATAAACCAGTCATGATTTTTAATTTGATTCATTCAATTACATTAGTTAGCGATTCTTGTCATTTATTTAATAAATATTGTGTTGAAGGTATGGAAGCGAATAAAGACAAAATCAAAAGTTATGTTGAAAATTCGTTAATGCTAGTAACTGCTTTAACACCGACAATTGGTTATGACAAAGCAGCTAAAATAGCGCATGAAGCACATGTAAAAAATACAACGCTAAAAGAAGCATGTATTGCATTAAATTTCTTATCAGGTGAAGAATTTGATAAAATTGTAAAGCCTCAAGAAATGCTTGGCCCAAGAGCATAAAATGCAAAAGTTAAAACGAGATTTTTATGATAGAGATACTACTTTAGTTGCGAAAGAATTATTAGGAAAATATCTTGTTTTAGCTAAACCTGGTTTAACACAAATTGGTAAAATAGTAGAAGTAGAAGCTTATCTTGGTTCTCATGATTTAGCGGCACACTCAGCTAAAGGTTTAACAGAGCGTACCAAAGTGATGTTTGGTGCGCCAGGTTTTGCTTATGTTTATTTTATTTATGGTATGTATCATTGTTTGAATGTAGTCACAGAACATGAGGGGCATGCTTCTGCTGTTTTAATAAGAGCTTTAGAGCCTATTAAAAATATAAAAAGCAGAACACAAGGTCCTGGTCTCTTATGTAAAGCACTTGAAATTGATAAGCGTTTTAATGGATATGATTTACTAAGTAATGATTTTTATATTGCAACTTCAAATCAAGTTGAACCGTTTCAAATTGTGAAACGGCCTCGAGTTGGTGTGGATTATGCAAAGCACTGGGCTAAACGACATTTAAGATTCTATATCAAAGATAATCTGTTTGTTTCGAAGAAATAAAAGAAATACCTTTAGGTACAAGCATTTTGATAAAAATAAATTTCAATAAGGCTAATTTAGGTATACAACTATCCCCCAGGATGACCTTTGGGTTTTAATTGGGGCATAACAGGTGAATTTCGCTGAATATTTTGCTCTTCGTATACATGTAATTGTGCGACTCGGACTGCAGCTGATTCCAAAATAGTTTTAAAGTGAGACCAATTATATTGAACAACACCACCTTGGTAATTCCATGTGGGGATTGTAATAACACCGGTTTGCTGACTACCTTGCCTAAATAAATTTTGTAGTTGCTCATGATCAAGTTTTTCTTTCGTTAAGCTTTCATCCGCTATTGATCTTAATTGATCTTCTATATCTGGATTTAATTTTGTAACAATATCTTTGAATTGCTCGTAAGGTACATCTTTGTCCAATGGTAGATTAAGATCTTCAGCTAAGGGCACTAAAGAAAAATAAAGTTTTTCAATGAGTTCAGGGACTTGATAGAAAGTTAATACATACTCTAATAGGTCAGGAATATAAGTATAGAGATGGCTAATATATTTTTCTTTGCGTTTACTTAAAATATTAACAAGTTTTGTTTCATCTTCTTCCGCTGTATCAATACAAAGTAATTTTATTGTAAAGCTTTGATGAATAACACCTAAGTAATTACTCACTTTTATAAAGATTTCGAATATTTGATCGCTTTTTGTATGTGGTGCATGGCCATGAAGATGTCCTGTTTCGCGGTCGATACGCAACCATTCAGGGTGACCACTACTAAAATGAAAGGACAAACTTTCATCTTGTGGTTCAAAAAATTCAGCAAGAGGAATTGAAAAGTCTTGATTTGAATTTATGGGCAAAAATTCAACAGTTTTTATTACTTTAGGTGCTTTGGACATTCGATAATCTCAAATTTTCTGTTATTATCTGGAAAGTTATAAATTATATTATTTTGATATAAAGTATACCATAGTTTATCAAAAACGATGGAAAAGAAGGATTATCATGAATTTGAATTTTTTAGATTTTGAACAACCCATTGCTGATTTAGAAGCAAAGATTAACGAGTTGCGTCATTTAAGCAACGATTCTGCAATCAATATTAGTGAAGAAATAACACGACTACAAGACAAGAGTAAAGATTTAACGAAAAGCATTTTTAGTTCTTTAACAGCTTGGCAAGTAGCGCAATTAGCACGTCATCCACAACGACCTTATACGCTTGATTATATTGAACGTATTTTTACAGATTTTGATGAATTACATGGTGATCGTCATTTTCGTGATGATTTGGCGATCGTTTGTGGTATTGCGCGCTTTGATGGAGAACCTGTTGCTGTTATAGGTCAACAGAAAGGACGTGATACAAAAGAAAAAATTCGTCGTAATTTTGGTATGGTACATCCAGAAGGTTATCGTAAAGCATTACGCATCATGCAATTAGCAGAAAAATTTAAATTACCTATTTTTACTTTTATAGATACACCTGGTGCTTATCCTGGTGTTGGTGCAGAAGAACGAAATCAAAGTGAAGCGATCGCGCGTAACTTATATGAAATGACATTACTAAAAACACCGATTATTTGTACTGTGACTGGTGAAGGTTGTTCCGGTGGTGCTTTAGGTATTGGTGTGGGCGACCGTGTTTTGATGCTTCAATATAGTTATTATTCTGTTATTTCACCCGAAGGATGTGCTTCCATTTTATGGAAAAGCGCTGAAAAAGCTAAAGATGCAGCAGATGCTATGCAAATTACAGCGTCTCGATTAAAAGAATTGGGTTTAATTGACGAGATTGTAGCAGAGCCACTAGGTGGTGCACATCGTAATGTTGATTTAATGTCTCAAATGCTTGCTGAAAGTTTACGTCAAAATTTAAAAACTTTAAAAACATTATCAATAGAACAATTATTACAGCAACGTTATGATCGTTTGATGGCGATAGGCGTATAATTTTTTTTCGTAAGTTCTAAGATCAAAGCTTGGGTTTGGGTCTGTATTCTTCCTGGGGTGTTTGTTGATGTGTTTGCGTTTTTTGATGTGTCTGTTGTTGAATTTGCACTTGCTGGTGTGTCTGTGCACCCTGAGATTTTTGTGCTTGTTTAGATTGTGAAACTTCTACACGCTCTTGCGCACGGATATTTTGTAGTTTTTGTTTGATAACAGCATCTCCTGCTGCATCTAGCACATTCCCAACAATAGACAAGTTAACACGATCTGCCGCACCCATATAATTCCAGACTGGAATTGGGTGAGAACCTAATTGTTGGCTTCCTTGTCGAACAGCATTCATAAAATTATCTCGATTAAGAGCAGTTTGAGTCAATGCTTGGTTAGTTGCAAAAGTCTTTTGTAGTAGTTTTTCAATACCTGGATTAGCAGTTGTAACAATATCTTTAAATTGTTTATACGTGACATCTTTATCTAAAGGGAGATTTAAGTCAGTAGCAAGTTGTTGTAGTGATTTCTGAAGTTGTTCATTACCAGCATTTACTTTATAAAATTCAAAAATATATTCTAGTAACTCATGAACAGATTCTTTGGAGTCTTCTAATTCGCTTAGCCTTCTTTCTTCTAAGTATCGTAATAGATTTGGATCAACATTTCGTGTTGATTCATCACCTTCTTCTAATTCCGGCTCAATATCAACTTTAACGGTAAAACTTTGCGTAGCAGCGCCCGCTTCATTTTTAGCGGTCACGCTGATTTTATGTACGTGATCAGCGTGCATGAAAGATGTTTTTCCATATAATTCACCAGTGTCATCATCTATGTGCATCCACGATGGGTGTTGAGCACTAAAATAATAGGCTAGAGAGTCATCATCAGGGGCAAAATAGTGTGATAGTGGGACTGAAAATTTAGAGTTGCACTTAATGGTAATACTATGGATTGGTTTTATAATTTTGGGACTTTCAGCCATCTTAAGCACCGTTAATTAAAGAAACATTTGATCTTAATTATAACACACAGTTATCATAATATACGTTTACATTTAGTTTCTTTGCATAGCATAGCAGTTATTAATGCTAGTAAAAACGCGGTGGAGAGTAAAAAAAGCGCGTAGTGAAAATCAGCAGGAGAATAAATAGGCGAATTGTTTATAATAAGCTTATTCCAATGAGAATCCAATAGCCAGGTAAAAAGTAGTTGCGATACGGGATAACCACTAATCACACTAAATGAGACAACGCTGACAGCGCTAGCAGTCATTATAGGACTATTTTTTTCTGCGACAGTTGGGTAGCTAATAATTTGAGTACTACTAAAGAATCCTAGTGAAAAGAAAAGAACGAGTAGCGTTAAAAAATTAAGCGTGGGTAAATATAAAATTAGTAAAGAAATTAATAAGGAGCAGCAACTACCTAAAATCATAGGAAGGCGTCTTAGACCAATATAATCAGAAAACCAGCCAGATAAAGGTGAACCAATCATTGTTCCTATAAATAACATAGAGGTGATATAAGAAGCTTGTCCTGTATTGAAATGATAAACTTGTACTAAATATAATTGACCGATTAAAGCACCTAAAATAGAAATGGGCATGTTCATAAAACAGGTATATAGACCTGATATCCAGTTTTGAATGTTTAAATAAGCTTTCTGTAGATTTCTAAAAAAACCAATCGCTTTAAGTTGTGATTGTGATTCTTGCTGTTGATAGTTTTTATGGGAAGGATAATCTTTTACAAATAACCAAATGAATAAAAGAAATAGTAAACCTAAACTAGCATCAACAAACATGGCATGACGCCAACCTACCGTTTCCGCGAGTTTCGTCATGGGGGTTTGAGCAATAAAACCACCGAACATAGCCATAGTAACGATAACGCCACTAATTAAAGCCATACGTTTGGCAGGAAACCATCGTGAAGCAAGACGAATGCTACTTAAGAAGCAAAATGCACTACCGATACCAGTTAAAAATCGAAAAAGTGCAGCAAGATAGAAATTGGTAGATAATCCAAATAAAAATGTACCCAATATACAAATGAGCATTGAAGATAATATAATCTTACGTGTTGAGAAACGATCTAAGATCAAACCTGCAGGGAATAAAAAAAACAAGTTAGCATAAAAATAATAAGAAGATAACTTTGCTAACCCATGAGAATCTAGTGCCAAGTCACTTAGCAGAGAAGTGCTAATAGCATTGAATAAATTCATTTGTATAAATTCATAAAAAAAGAATAAAGCAGCAGTTAAACAAACTAGCCAAGCTCTTAGGGAAACAACATCAGTATCAATACGGTTTTCTGGTAAAACTTTATCAATAGTTAACATTAATGATTCTCTACGTCAGGTGAAGCTTTACAAAAAGTTTCACGTAAAAAGAACGCAGCAATTAGTCCTAAAATAAAAGCAATGGGTAACATGCTAAGTGCTCTGGTGAAATCTAAGTGATTGTAAAAAGGAACACCATTTATTAATGTTGGATGTGCACTAAAATCAAGTAACCAGCCGAACAATTGTTCTGATACACCACCACCACCCATAATTAACACAGAAGCAAGACCCATCGCTGTTCCTGTTAGATATTTAGGATTACTCTCAGCAATCATTGGATAGCTAATCACTTGAGCACTAGTAAAGATCCCTAATAGAAGATAAAGCACGATAAGTGATAAATAAGTTAGGTGAGGTAAAAACATAATAGCGCACATTAATGCAAGTGAAATAATCGCACAAACGATCATAGGCGTTTTTCGTAAGCCGATTCGATCAGACAGCCAACTGACAGAGGGAGAACCAATGATCGTTCCTAAGAAAATCATCGTTACAACAAAAGAAGCATTAGATTTTGATAACTGAAAATCTTGTGTTAAATGTAAAATGCCATCTGCGGCACCAAAAACCATAATTGGAAGATTTAATAAACTAGTGTAAATTCCCGCTAACCAATTTTGTGGATACGTTACTGTTTTACGTATACTGGCCCAAAAACCATAACTTTGTAGCTTTTGTTTCTGTTGTTTTAAAAGTGCTTCTTGGTGAGGTGGGTAATCGCGAACAACAGCGTAAATAATCGCAAGGATCATTAATCCTAAAGCAGCGTTAAGTAATAAGACATTACGCCAGCCGATAACACTATTTAATAAAGTAAATGGTGTTTGTGCAACAATGCCGCCTGCCATTGCGAAAGTTACAATTAAACCGACGACTAAAGCCATGCGTTGTGGAGGAAACCAGCGAGAAGCTAGGATCATACAACTTAAAAAGCTAAATGCATTTCCAATACCTGCAAGAAAATGCGCACCTGCAGCGATACTAAAAGAATGAGTTATCGCAAAAATCAAACTACCTAGAATGCCTAATGACATTCCAAACATGATAATTTTTCGAACGGAAAAACGATCGAGCAAGATACCTGCTGGGAACAGCAATGCAACATCACCCCAAAAATATGTTGAAGATAGATTATTCAATTGTGTAGCATTAAGTGAAAAATCACGCATAAGATCGCTGCTGATTGCATTGATCATATTCATTTGTATAAATTCATAAAAGAAAAATAAAGCTGCACTAAAACAGACTAACCAAGGGAGTAGAGTAGAAACTCGAGGGGTTTCTAACTCATTAGGGGTTAATGTAGTAAACATAGATTATTCCTTGCTATTGATTACAGTCCCTTTTATGTTTTCTGCTACTAAGTCCTTTTGTGCTTTTAAAGCGTCGTTTATAGATGAAAATGGTCCTATCCAAACTCGATGCATTGATTTTTTATTTAGTGTTACATCAGTTATGTTTACACGAAAACCAAGCAGTGATAGTTGCGCCTTAAGTTGATCAATTTGCTTTGTATTTTCTAAAGATGCAACTTGAACAACATATTTTTTCTCAGGTGCTTTTGTCGATATAGTTTTATTTTCTGTTTCAGCAGCTATAGGTTTAATTGATTCAGATGACACGGCTTTTACAGGTTCAGTAGGGCTGGTTTCAGTTTTTGAAACATTCACTGGCTCATTACTATTTAACAATGGAGGAGCTTTGGGTGTGGAATGTGTTTCATGTTCTTTTGCATTTGGAACCCAAACCTTCATTTTAGGTAATTCAGTATAAAAGTCAAAACGTGGTTCAGATTCTGTTAATTCTTTCATTTTATGGGCTTTAGATTTTATAGTATGAGGTTTAACCTTTGTTTTGTGATGTATTGTAGAGAGAAGAGGTGGTTGATTTATTGATTTACGCTCATGTAAATAATATAAGCCAACGACAAATAATCCTAACGCAAGAATTGTAAACAACCATAAAAAAGC
>JBFWPS010000031.1:0-12647 GCA_050249855.1 Gammaproteobacteria bacterium | reverse complement strand
GGTGAAAATAATATGGATGGTTTTTATTATGCGCGGTTGGTGAAAGCATCCTAATACTCATATAATTTCTCACATCATTTTTAGCCAGAATTTCCATTTTTTAAAATCGCTTCATTTTAATGAAGCGATTTTAAAAAATGGAAAAATTAGATTTAAATCAATATTGAGATTACAAAATATGAAAAGCTGTGTTTATTGACTATTTTAATTTTACCTAGAAAATTGTAAGGGATGTTTACAATTTTCTAGGTAAACATGAAAATTCTCGACGATCATTACCTTTTTGGTCATAAACTTGAACTCTCAGAAACAATCCTAATTCTTAGGATTAAAACAACTTTCAATGATTCGCCATATAAAAATAATTACCATACTTGACAAGTCTCTAAATCATGTTAAAATAACTATAAGAAAACCCGCCAAGGCTATGCTGTTGCACCCTCAAACCGGCGGGTTACTTTTTTCTAAGGATGGAATTAAATTGAAATACACTAAACCTCATAAGACTATCGAAGAGCAAATTATTCTCTTAAAAGATAGAGGTTTGTTAATTCGGGATGAGCTTAGCGCAAAACTTTATTTAAAACATCTAAATTATTATAGACTAGCAGGCTACTGGATAACCTTTGAAAAAAATGATGCTAGTCACAAATTCAAAAAACAAACCACTTTTGAAGATATTTTAAACCTCTATAATTTCGATAAAGAATTACGCTTAATATTACTAGACGCTATTGAATGTGTTGAAGTTTCAATTCGTACTCAATGGGCGTATCATTTTGCTAAAATTCATGGTTCTCATGCATATTTGGATTGCAACTTAAGTAAAAAAAATTGGCATGAAACAAATCTAAAATCATTACAGAAAGAAATTGAACGAAGCGATGAACTCTTTATTAAACACTATCAAAACACTTACACGGAACCATTAACTCCACCTATTTGGGTTATTTGTGAAATTATGTCATTTGGTGTATTATCTCGTTGGTTTAAAGCGCTCAAACCTGGCAAAATCTGTTCTAAAATATCTAAAAGCTATCAACTTGATTATTCTGTTTTATCGAGTTTTATTGAACATCTAACTTATATACGTAATCTATGTGCGCACCATAGCCGCATTTGGAACAAACGCATGACTAAAACTATGCGCATACCAAAAACGAAACCAAAAGCATTAATTAAAAATTTTAACGATGAAAATGAAGCCGAAAGAAAATTATATAATAGCCTAGTAATGTTGTTACACATATTAAATACTATAAATCCAAAACTGATTATTCAAGAACGTTTAATAGATTTAATAAAAAAGCATCCTCAACATCTTATAGCTATGGGCTTCCCACATGATTGGTCACAACGCGAAATCTGGAAATAATAATAGCTTTCATCCATTACATTCTTTTTTCAAAATAGGTATGATCAATTGCGATATGATCTTTATAACCTAATGATTCATAAAAACGATGAGCGCCTTTATCACGACGTCGGTTTGAAGTAATAAGCTCTAATATTTTTGCGCCCGCTTGAATTGCATGTTCCTCAGCAAATTGCATTAATTTTTTACCGACATTTTGATTTCTATAATTTTCATCTACAACTAGCGCTTCAATATGACAACAACTGGCTGAAATTATAAATTTTTCATAATATCCAAAAGCAATCACACCAAGGATCTTTTCATTTTCTTCAGCAACAAAAATATAATTATTTTTTTCATGGAAAATTTTGATACGCTTTTCCATATCCTCTAGCGTCATTTTATAACCAAGTTGTTCTAGCAGAATAATTAATCTAAACGCATCATCAAGTGTTGCAGGACGTATTAACATGGTAACTATTTTTCCAATCAATTTAAGTAAATTTGATGGAATTTACGTGATTATCATTAGTAGTTCAAGCAATTTTACTTTGAAGCCAATGACTAATATCAATCACTTCATCGGGTGAAACACCATGATCGATAGGATAAGTATGCCATTCAACTGGATAATGCATTGCGGTTAAAAAACTTTTAGCCATTTCCGCTAACGTAAATGGAACAACCATATCGAAAGTTCCATGTGCTTGAAAAATAGGAATATGCTTATTACGCTCATTCACTTCATCTTGGACTAATTTAACTAGTGGTAAATATCCTGACAAAGCTATAATACCACCTAATTTATGTGGATATGAAAGCCCTGTAAACAATGCAAGAGCCGCACCTTGTGAAAAACCTGCCAAAAAAATGTTATTATAGTGAATGCCTCGTTGATGTTCTTCTTCGATCAAATAACTCACTAACTCTACGCTATTTCTAACACCATCTTCATCTTCTTGTGTCATTCTATCAAGCGATAAAATATCATACCAAGCACGCATCACATAACCGTTATTAATGGTAACCGCACGCAAAGGCGCGTGCGGAAAAATAAAACGAACTCCATGATCTTCTGGTAACTTTAATTCAGGAACAATATTTACAAAGTCATGTCCGTCGGCCCCCAAACCATGTAACCAAATGACACTATGAGTTGCTTCTGTTTTTGGATTAAGTTGAATATAGTCTAGTTTATTCATAATGTTTCTTTATTTCTCCGATTAAGCGATCTTTTTCTTGCCAAAGTTGATTAAGCCAGTTTTGAAAAAATATTTTATAATTACGATCATTTTCATAATCGCCTAATAAATCTTTCGTAATTGGTAAAGCTTTTACTCGAATAATAATAGGTGAAATTCGTCCGCAAAAGAAATCCCAAAGATTCAAATTTTTATTTTTAGGATAAACAATAGTAACGTCCAATATGGTTTTAAGATATTCTCCCATCATCATTAAAGTATACGCTGCGCCAGCTGCTCTTGGTTTTAATAAATATTGATAGGGAGATTCTTGCTTATCATGTCTTGCTTGTGTGAAACGATGGCCTTCAACAAAATTAGTCATTGTAATAGGAATATTTTTATATTTTTCACATGACTTTTTTGTATTTTCAAAATCTTTTCCCTTCAACTCAGGATGTTTTTTCAAATAATCTTTACTATAACGCTGCATAAAAGGATAACCTAATAAAAGGCATGCTTGACTTGCAATGGGAAATTGCCATAACAATTCTCGCTTCATAAAAAAACGTAACGATGGTATTTTATGTTTTAAAACAATATGCAACACAATAATATCTATCCAACTCTGATGATTTGATAATAATAAATACCAAGTTTTTGGTTCTAAGTTTTCAACGCCTTGAATATCCCATACAACTTTAGTCGTTAATTTTGTGATCATTTCGTTCGTGTCATTCCAATAATCTGGCACACTATGTAAATGATGTTGCCAGCATTGTCTCCAACTTTTTAATGGCACGATATAGGTTATCAAGGCAAGTACAAATGTAGCCAATGCCCAAAAGATTGTGCTGATTAAATATAAAAATGCCGCTATAGTCGCTCTAATAAATGCAGGTAAAAAATTTAGCATAGATGCCTTCTACTCCTATATGTGCTTTACCCCTTTTCTCAACAAACTCTGAAAGATAGATAAGATTAGCTATTGACTCGAGTTTAGAATTACGGTAATTTATTTTAAACTTTCGTTTAAGGTAACTATATCATGATCGATTCTAACTTTTTTGACAATCTTTCTAAAAAAATAATTGAAATTTTGCCAGACAACCTATCCGTATTACGTGATGATTTTACAAACAATTTAAAAGCTGTTCTGCAAAGTGGCTTTGCTAAGCTTGATTTAGTTACCCGTGAAGAATTCGATATCCAAGTCGGGGTACTTACTAAAACACGAGCTAAACTGGAAAAATTAGAACATCAATTAGCTGAATTAGAAAAAAAAGATAAAAAATAAATTGTTTGATATAACATAACCAAGGAAGGTTAAAAATGTCACTTGCTATATTGCACAGTCGTGCCTCTGCTGGTATTCATGCCCCTTTAGTCACGATAGAAACACAAGTTTCACGAGGAATACCTCGATTTAATATCGTTGGACTTCCTGAAACCATTATCAAAGAAAGTAAAGATCGCGTTCGCTGCGCTATTATAAATTCACAGTTTGAATTCCCTGCTAAAAGGATCACTGTTAATTTAGCGCCTGCTGATTTGCCAAAAGAAGGCAGCAGATTTGATCTGGCGATTGCTTTAAGTATTTTATTTGCCACGAAGCAAGTTCCCTATCATGAAACTGAAGCGTATGAATTTGCCGGTGAATTAGCACTTTCCGGAGAACTACGTCCTATTTCTGGTATATTACCATTTGTACTATCCACAAAAGCTGCTAATCGAAAATTAATTTTTCCCTATGCAAACTTAGAACAAGCTTCATTAGTAACAAATACAACGCTTTGTCCTACAAATCACTTATTAGAAGTTTGTAATCACTTTATGGGAGGTCAATCGCTTGAAATAATTACACAGCATCAAACTCGAGATACATTGAAATGGCCTATCGATCTAAATGAAATTGTAGGTCAATCACATGCAAAACGTGCATTAGAAATTGCTGCAGCTGGCAATCATAGTATTTTGTTTTATGGCCCACCAGGTACTGGTAAAAGCATGTTAGCTCAACGTTTACCAACTATATTACCACCGTTAACTGAAGAAGAATCTATAGAGGTTGCTGCAATACAATCAATTAGTCATCATAGCATTAATCCTAAAAACTGGGGTTTAAGACCTTTTCGTGCACCACATCATACGGCTTCTACAGCAGCTTTAGTAGGCGGTGGAAGTACGCCAAAACCTGGTGAAATTTCTTTAGCGCACTTAGGTATTTTATTTCTAGATGAACTACCCGAATTTGATCGTCGAGTATTAGAAGCATTACGAGAACCTTTAGAAACTGCTAATATTACTATTTCACGTGCATCTCAAAACGTTGAATTTCCAGCAAACTTTCAATTAGTAGCGGCGATGAATCCTTGTCCTTGTGGTTATTTAGGCGATCAAACGCATGTTTGTAGATGCACCGAAGAACAAATAAGACGTTATCGTCAAAAATTATCTGGGCCGTTTTTAGATCGTATTGATTTAAAAGTTGAGGTTTCTCGCATTCATCATGATTTATTAATTCAATCTAACGAAAATAACGCTGAAAAAAGCGAGACTATTCGTACACGCATCATCCATGCAAGAGAAATACAAAAAGCGAGAGGGCAAACATTCAATGCTCAATTAAAAGGTTTGCAATTTAACAAACATTGTAATTTAAAATCCCCCTCTCGAATGTTTTTAAAAAATGCAACTGAGCGATTAGGACTATCTGCCCGTGCGATACATAAAATCATTAGAATCGCACGAACAATTGCAGATCTTGAAAATCATGATATGATTGCAATGGAAGACATTGCTGAAGCACTCTCTTATCGTGATGTTAAATCATATAATAAGAATTAATTCATAATCTCACATAGGACAATTAAATGTTAAAAAAAATATACTTATTCTTAAGTTTAGCGATCATCACTATTTTGCCAACTTATGCAGCTGATAATCAATGCTTTATACAACTAAATAAAGATCCCAAATGGTCTGCATATGAAGTGACTATTACTATGTTTGATTTATCTACAAACAACAGTATTAAATCTTATGTTTTGAAAAAAGCAACTAAGAATTCACCCTCCGTTGACAACCTAGAAAAACCGTTTGACTGTATGAAACATCCTATATTCTCTTTTAGAGCTTCCTTTTCACCACCTATTTGGCAAAATTTGGCGAATAAACAATACTTAGCAAAAAAAGTTTGGAACTTGACTTCTCAACTATTAGAAAATAGTGGAAAACAACTAATAATAACTGTCAACTTCCCAGATGATTTTGTTGAAGTTCCTGAGTTAATTAATTTATCTGCGAATAGACCTTAGATAGTGCTTAAAAGATAAAATACGATCGGGTTGGATATTATTTAAAGATGGATTTTTAACATACGCATAAAAATAAGTATTTTTGCCGATAAGCTTTTGGGCTGGTGTTAAAAACATTGACCAATCATCCCAATCAACCGTAGAAAAATTATCTTTTTGCCAAAAACATGGAATTTTTTCACCACTAAGAAATTCATTTAATACAGATTCAGGTGCTTGGTTACAAATAGCTAACTCATAATGTAATTGCATATCTTGTTGGCTTTTAACAATTAAATAACTTGGATTTGCATCAGCATCTAATAAAAGAAAACTTCCTGAGTTTTCCATGATATAATATTCAATAATATTATTTGTCGTAACAATCGTATAAAAAAGATCAAAAAAATCAGATTCATCTAATATTGAAGGCGAAGTAACTGATAGCATTCTTACTACAATATTAGACATTTTTTGAAAATAGCTTAATTGTAGTCGTTTAATCGTACCGCCTAATTCTTTTGCCAAATTTACATCATTCTTCTGTATATATGCATCAATTATACCATCATTAAATGCTTGGATCACTAGGTCCTCATTTGAATGACTTGTAAGTAAAACTCTTTTAATAAGACTATTTTCCATCCTACGACAAAATTCTAAACCATTCATGTGAGGTAAATCAAAATCAACAACGATGACTGAAGCTTCATTAAAGCGCTGTGGATTATATACTTCGGTATGCAAACCTGATAAATCAAGATTAAAAACATAATTTGATTTACTATGTTCATTATCTTCCAGAATATTTTGTGTGTTAAATTGATCAAGCTGATGACCATTATGCACAACTTCTAGTGCATCAGTTGTTGTGTTAAAAACTTTATAGAAAATATTTTTTTCTAATAACTTGGTAATTTCATTGATAGAGTGGTGTGCATTTTCGACGATCATAACGGTGCTTGGAAAATAGCAAGTTGGTATGTAATTATCTCGTGTCATCAGTACAATTCCTCTCAAGCTTTTTTTCACCACCTTCCTTATGATGTTTTACATTATTATTACGCTTATCTTTTGAAGTATAACAATTTGCCACAGAAAAATGAATCTCCTAAATTGGACAACTACTCTCAGCCAATGTCTCCCCAAAGGTATTGTATCACTGCAAGACTTGCAATAGCAGCAGTTTCTGCTCGCATAATGCGCGGTCCAAAATTTACCATTTTGAAACCTTGCTTCGCCGCATGTTCTACTTCATATTCACTTAAACCACCCTCAGGCCCAATTAATAAAATAATTGGTCTTTCGATTATCAATGAATTAGAAAATTTCGTAGAAACATTAGGATGTAAAATAAAGCAGGTCATTTTCTGGTTTTGTTGACCTACGAATTCAATAATCTCTTGAGGACCATGAATTGTCATTAATGTATCACGACCACATTGTTCACTTGCACTAATAGCAATATTACGCCAGTGTTGCAAGCGCTTATCAAGCCTATCTGGGGAATATTTATGCTCACCATGTTGCGTATACAGTGGAGTTAGTGATTCTACTCCTAATTCAGTAGCTTTTTGTATAACAAGATCCATTTTATCAGACTTTACAATACTTTGAGCTAAATGGATTTTTAGTGGCGATTCTTTTTGAATGGAATGGAAATCTTCGATAAAGACAGAAACATTTTTTTTATTTAATTTACTTATTCTCGTTTTATATTCTCCACCTTCCCCATTGAATATAACGACTTGTGCATGTAGAGATAAACGTAAAACACGTACTAGATGATGACTAGCTTCTTGTGTTAATTCTACTTCTGTTCCAGTAGTAAGTTGTCCAGAGTGATAAATTCTAGGTATTCGCATAATATACTTCACACATAAGAGTACATTAATAGCGATAATGATCAGATTTATAAGGTCCGGTAACTGGAACTTGAATATACTTAGCTTGCTCTGAAGTAAGCTCTGTAAGTTTTGCGCCAATTTTCTGTAAATGTAATCGTGCAACTTTTTCATCTAGAAACTTTGGTAATACGTAAACTTGTTTTTGATATTTATCAGCATTTTGCCAAAGTTCAATTTGAGCTAAAACTTGATTGGTAAATGAATTTGACATTACAAAACTTGGATGACCAGTACCGCAACCTAAATTTACAAGCCTTCCTTCCGCTAAAAGAATAATTCGCTTTTTATCAGGGAAGATTACATGATCAACTTGTGGCTTTATATTTTCCCAAGGATATTGTTTTAATGCTGCAATATCAATTTCAGAATCAAAATGTCCTATGTTACAAACAATCGCTTGATCTTTCATACGCTTCATGTGTTCATGCGTAATGACGTGATAATTTCCTGTTGCTGTTACAAATATATCACCACTACTTGCAACATCATCCATCGTTACAACGCGATAACCTTCCATTGCTGCTTGTAATGCGCAAATGGGATCAATTTCAGTAATGTACACCGTTGCACCTAATTGTCTTAATGCTTGAGCACATCCTTTTCCAACATCACCAAACCCTAAAATGACAGCAATTTTACCTGCAATCATAACGTCGGTTGCGCGTTTGATACCATCAACCAATGATTCACGGCAGCCATATAAATTATCAAATTTAGATTTGGTTACCGAGTCATTCACATTAATGGCAGGTACACCCAGTTGATTGTGCTTTGCCATTTCATATAAACGATGCACGCCGGTTGTAGTTTCTTCAGAAAGACCTCGCATGTCTTTTAATAACTCGGGATGCTTTTCATGAACGTATTGTGTCAAATCACCACCATCATCTAATAATAAATTAGGACGCCAATGATTAGGACCTAAAACTGTTTGTTCTACACACCACCAATATTCATCTTCCGTTTCACCTTTCCATGCAAAAACTGGAACCCCTGTTTGAGCGACGGCAGCAGCTGCGTGATCTTGCGTTGAAAAAATATTACATGATGCCCATCTTACTTCTGCACCTAATGCCGTTAAGGTTTCAATTAATACGGCGGTTTGAATAGTCATATGCAGACAGCCTGCAATCTTTGCACCTTTCAAAGGTTTTTTAGCTGCATACTCTTCACGTAATGCCATCAAACCTGGCATTTCAGTTTCAGCAATTTTAATCTCTTTTCTGCCCCAATCTGCTAATGACAAATCAGCTACTTTATAATCATTTACTTTTGACATAGTTTTTTCCACCAACATAGTTATATCCTCTAAATGTAATTGCGACCATACTTCTTCTTTAACTACAAGTCAGCTGCTTCTTTTAAAATATCTACCTTATCTGTTTTTTCCCAAGTAAAAGACCGTTCATCTCGACCGAAATGCCCATAAGCTGCCGTTGTTTTGTAACGAGGTTTTTGCAAATCAAGCATTTCAATAATGGCGCGTGGACGTAAATCAAAATGTTTACGAACCAAATCCTCAAGCACATATTCTCTAACTTTACTTGTTCCAAATGTATCTATCGCAATAGAAGTTGGTTCAGCAACACCAATTGCATAAGAAACTTGTATTTCACAACGTGAAGCAAGACCTGCTGCCACAATATTTTTAGCAACATAACGTGCAGCATAAGCAGCTGATCGATCTACTTTAGTTGCATCTTTTCCTGAAAAACAACCACCACCATGACGAGCCATACCGCCGTATGTATCCACAATAATTTTTCGGCCGGTTAGTCCACAATCTGCATAAGGACCACCATGAACAAAACGTCCAGTAGGATTAATGAAATATCTCGTATTTTCTGTTAACCATTCCTTAGGTAACACTTTTTTAATAATTTCTTCCTGTACTGCCTCAACAACAGTTTTATAATTAATGTCCGCATGATGTTGTGTTGATAAAACAACACAATCAACAGCAACTGGTTTATTTTCTTCATATCGAATCGTCAATTGACTTTTTGCATCAGGTCCTAACCAAGGTAAAATCCCTGTTTTACGTACCTCTGATTGACGTCGCACTAATCGATGTGCATAAGTAATTGGGGCAGGCATCAATACATCTGTTTCATCTGTTGCATAGCCAAACATTAAACCTTGGTCACCGGCACCTTGTTCATGCGAGTCTGTTGTATCAACACCTTGCGCAATATCAGGTGATTGTTTACCTATCGCAGTTAAAACAGCACAAGAAGCATAATCAAACCCCAAATCTGAATGATTATATCCAATATCTCGGATCGTATTTCTTGCAATTGTATCAATATCAACCCATGCACTTGTTGTAATCTCACCACCAACTAAAACCATACCCGTTTTAACCATACACTCACAGGCAACACGACCTTGATTATCTTGTTCTAAAATAGCATCAAGAATGGCATCAGAAATTTGATCTGCAATTTTATCTGGGTGCCCTTCTGAAACAGATTCTGATGTAAAAATATAATTATTTCGCATTTCTGATCATCCTTTATACAATTTAGTCAATTAACCTATCAAATGAAGAATGCCTGCATTTTTTCAAAAAGTCACCTGAACATCAAATCATTTTCTCAATTGCATCGAAAAGAATCGGAGAAATTTTTTCTGGGATCCTTGATTCAATATGTGCCAGAGTACCTGGACTCGTTACATTAACTTCAATTAAATAATCACCGATTATATCAATCCCTACAAAGAGTAAGCCTTTATCACGAAAAACCTCTGAGAGAGTATCACAAATTTTCTTTTGTTTTTGAGTGATTTTTTGAACAATAAAAGAACCACCACGATCAAAGTTAGCTCTAAAATCACCTTGCGTTGGACTTCTAGTCATAACAAATGAAAATGGCTTTCCATCAATTAATAAAATCCGATGATCTCCATCTTTAATTTCTGGCAAATAACGCTGAATTAAAACAAACGTATTTTCATTTTCTGTCATCGTTTCAAAGATAACATTTTGATTTGTATCGTTCTTCTCTATAAAAAAAACAGAACGACCACCCATCATATTTAATGGTTTTAGTATCGCCATTTTATGTTCTTTAACAAACTCTCTTAGATCATTTATATTTTTAGTAATTAATGTTTCTGGACAAAGTTGTGGAAACCATAACGCACTAATTTTTTCATTTGCATCTCGTAAAGTTTGTGGTTTATTAGCAACATAAACACCCGCTTTTTCAGCTATTTCCAAAATCTGCGTTGCATAAATATAATTTAAATCAACGGGCGGGTCTTTACGCATGAGAATAACATCTAGTTCAGCTAGAGGTTCAACTTTTCTTTCAGATAAAGAATACCAATTAGTTGCATTTTCAGAAAACTCAATTTCAGACATCCGTGCGAAAGCATCTCCAGATTTTAAAAAAAGATCTTGTATCTCCATATAAAAAACTTGCCATTGTCTTTTTTTAGCTTCTAACATCATTGATATTGTGCTATCAAAATTTCGGTTTACCCCTGCTATTGGATCCATTACAACACCAATTTTTTTAATCATTTATTTTAATTCCTTAGCTGCAGCAAGTGTTGCAAGGCGAGCAATCACACCATAAACATATAAACGGTTTTCTTGACATTCGTGGTGATTTCTAATAGTTGGTGTATTACAAGCATATACAAATGGCAAAGGTTCAAATTGCATACCTGGTGAGTTTAAGTTTTCTGTCACGCCACGATATTTGTGAACCCGGTAAAAACCACCTATTACATATGAGCCAATTAAATAGATCACCGGTTCTGCAACAGCATGAGCATCTCCAACTGTTTCAAACGTATAAATACCTTCTTGTAAAATAACTTTATCAATTTTTTGCCCGCCCTTGGTCACCGACATAGTATTACGTTGCTTTCGATTTAAATGCTCAATTTCATTTGGATCTTGAATTGTAATAACACCCATGCCATATGTTCCTGCATCAGCTTTAATAACTACAAATGGTTTTTGAGAAACACCGTGCTCTCTATATTTCTGCTCAATTAATGAAAATATTTCTTCTAATTTGCTTTTCAAACAACTTAAATTTTTACTTGCTTCAAAATCCACATTATCACAACTTTGAAAAATTGGATTAATCAGCCATGGGTCCATATCAATCAATGCCGAGAACTCGTCACAAATCTTGTTATATTCAGCAAAGTGTCCTGATTTTCTTCTAAAACTCCATCCTAATTGTAATGAGGGAATAATCAATTGCTCGATATTTTTTAGAACTTCGGGAACACCTTCAGTTAAATCATTATTTAACAAAATAACACAAGGTTCAAAACCACTGACTAAAACACGATTATTATTTTTATGAATTGGAAAAATTTTTAATTTTTTCCCTGATGGTAAAATAACTTCTTCTTGTTCAGAAATATTACGTAAAGTCCCTATACGAACTTCGTAACCTGCTCGCAAAATCATATCTACCAGACAAGCCAAACTTTCAAAATAAAACTGATTTCTAGTATGGCTTTCTGCAATAATTAAAACACGCATACAACCAGGATAGAGTTTTTCAAAAGTAGCTTGAACAGCTTGTATGCTAAGTGATAGAAAATCAGGATTTAAATTATTAAACCCTGCTGGAAATAAATTAGTATCTACCGGAGCAAGTTTAAAACCAGCATTTCGTAGATCAACAGAGGAATAAAATGGCGCACGATATTCTTGCCACTTTTTACGAAACCAAGCTTCTATATCACATTGCTTTGCAACAATTTTAGATTCTAATGATTCGAATGGTTTGATTAAATTTGAAGTTATTACAGGAGATTGTTCGACTATTTTCATTATTAATTCTCTAGCGCTGGTAATAACATTTGTTGAAATCGATCTGTTGAGAAATCACGTTGAAAAACCTCAGACAACAAATTATTTAAATACGCATGA
>JBFWPS010000030.1:0-12827 GCA_050249855.1 Gammaproteobacteria bacterium | reverse complement strand
AGAGGCTCTCTTAGAATTTTTTACGTGAGAGTAGCTACCGTTATACTATTGCCGCTTGACAGGAACCTTCTAATGGGTGCCCACCCTACGAATTAGTTGAACTTGTAGGGTGGGCAAAACGTGCAACCCACAGGGGTTTAAATTTTAGATTACGTTACGTGCAGGTGTGCCCACCAAAGCCACTGAATTATCTTCCTTGACTAAATTCTTGTTTTGCAATAAAATTGAACAACCTATTTATTACCCTACATTTTTTATGATTAACAAAACACAAAAGCAAATTATCTTTCTCTCAAGCTTAGGAGGCGCACTTGAGTTTTATGATTTCATTATTTTTATTTTCTTAGCCAAAATAATCAGTGAATTATTCTTTCCGAACAACAACCCCACCATTGCTTTAATCTCTACACTGGCTGTTTTTACTGTTGGATATTTGTTTCGACCACTAGGTGGCATTATCTTCGGTTATTGTGGTGATAAATTCGGTCGAAAAAAAACGTTTGTTGCTACTGTGATACTAATGGCGTTACCTACATTCTTATTAGGTCTTCTCCCTACTTTTTCTCAAATAGGCATTTTTGCGCCTATTTTTTTAATTCTATTACGTTTAATACAAGGATTCTCGGTTGGTGGTGAAATACCTGGCGCTTTAGTTTTCATCACTGAATCAGTTGCGATAAAACAACGTGGTTTAGCCGTTGCATTCGTTTTATTTGGCATTAATACAGGCATGCTGTTTGGATCTTTCTTAACTACCTTGTTATTAAATCATTTATCTGCTGAGGCGCTTCATCAATGGGGTTGGCGATTACCATTTATACTCGGTGGTTGCTTTGGTATTTTGAGTTTTCATTTACGTACAAAATTATATGAAACGCCTGCATTTGAAGCATTACAGGCTAAAAAACTTTTTAAACGTTCCCCCACTTTAGAAATGTTTAAAGAACATTATAAACCTTTATTATTAGGTGTAAGTTTCATGCTAGTTGCTGCCGTTTTTGTTAATATTATTTATTTATTCATGCCAACATATTTATCTAATTATTTTGGATATCCACTTAAACAATTATATTCATTAAATACACTTTGCATTGCGCTTTTCGCACTACCAGGGATCTTTATTGGACATCTATCAGATAAATTTGGTAGAAAAACTTTCATTTTAATCGCTGTATTACTCATGGGGTTTTTCAATTATTTTTTATTTAAACTTTTTCCATTACAAAACTTTCAATTGGTAACGTTTGCTTTACTTCTACTGGGTTTGTTCTGTATTGGGCTCACAACTGTAGCACCTTGTTTAATTTCAGAGTTATTTCCTACTGAAGTTCGCTATAGCGGTGTAGGTTTTTGTTATAATATTGGTTTTGGAGTTTTTGGTGGCTTATCGCCATTACTATCAACTTTTCTAATTCATGTAACGCATAATCCATTATCACCTAGTTTTATACTTGGTTTTGTTGCAATTATCGGTATGATTGCTCTATATTTCACGCATGAAACTTATAAAAAATGTCTTTTAACGTCTACAACCATAAAAATAGAGAGCGCATATGAGTGATAATAATCAAACGATTGTACGAGAATCTAGCCAGGGTCAATATGCTCAAGAAATTATAATTGGTCCTCATACCCTAGTAGCAGATGAGCCGACTTCAGTCGGTGGAAACGATCTGGGACCTTCACCCTATGATTTTCTGCTAACAGCACTAGGCACTTGCACTTCTATGACCATTCGAATGTATGCAGCACTTAAACAATTCCCACTGGAAAGAGTCACTGTAAAATTAAATCATGAAAAAAATATATAGAAGATTGCCAAGATTGCGAAAATCCAAATGCAAAAATGGATCATATCGATCGTTTAATTGAACTAGAAGGCGATTTGTCTGAAGAACAACGAACAAAATTATTAGAAATTGCAAACAAGTGCCCCGTACATCGTACTTTAACTTCCAAAATAATGATTACGACTACTTTGGCCTAATTTCACTTAATGGAAGTAAACTCTCTGCCCCTTCATTTTCCATTGTAACTGTTTCTGATACTGGTGTTTCATAACGCCCAGATAAGGTTGCGCACATTTCTCCAGTACTTGCAATGCTATTGAGTTTAAAATTGAAAGCTTTTTGAAAAGTTTCAAGCCTTAATTTTATTGCTTCAAATTCAACAATGAAATCATGAACAATACCGAGATCTTTATCATCAATTTTTTTTAGCTCGTTTATTTTGTTTACAAAAAATAAGATAAATGCTTCATAATCTATTTCGTCTGCGTTAAATATCTCTGCTTCCGAATTTATCATTGATTGTATTTGTTCTAGCAAATCTTTAGAGCCCCGTTTTCGATCAATCGCTTTAAACTTTGATTCGAGTTCGTCAAACGTAGGATTTTCAATATCTAGGATATCCTGAATATCTTGCTTAGACACCTCAAGACTAGAAAGCTCCTCATGTAAAATCTTCTTTAATTCTTCACCTGAAATTTCTTTAAAACTATTTTCCATCATTTCCATATCAAAACTTTCTAATAGAGGTGCATATTTTGAAAAAATTTTAAAGGTGATTTTATTAAAATTAAAAAGCTCATTTGCTATTTTCATTTTTTCTTCAACACGAATAAATCGAACGACTAGCGTTTTACTTAGTCGTGCAGTAAAGATATCTGTATGCTGTTTTAGCTTTGTTAATTGTGCTTCACTACATTGCTTGGTATCAAAACCAAAAACAGACTCTCCTGCAACAACTTTATGAGTATCTTCTATTCCTTTTTTAACGGCGACAATCAATTCATCAACACTTTGTAGATCAAAAATGTTATAATTATCTAAAATAGGAAACTCAAAACCATTTTGTATTAACAACAAACGTAACAACAAATTAATGTAGGTACGATTATTAAAATCGCTAAATGAATGGCACTGCTCTAATCGTTGAACCGTCTTAATAATAATAGAAAATTTGTCATCTTGTGTTTGAGCAGATTGAATCTCTTTGGCGTATTGCTCACAAATCCATTGGATTTGCATATAAGAAACTTCTGGACCTTGTTCAGGTACATGAATACTTACACATTCTCCCTCATCTTTTGTAAGCTTCTCATAAATAGTTTGCGCTAACTCATCTTCAGTGATATTTAATTTCGCAAGCAATTCAGGAATACCAGCATCCAGAACATATTCACCAAATACTATTCGATCTAACCAACGAAACGGATATTGTTTTAAGTTATCAATGAATTGTTGAATACCAGCAACCGTCATTAAAGATTTATTGAGCTTAATACCACCTGTACGAAAAACCCCCATTATCATTGGCTGCCTGAATTTTCCAGGACCACTTACAGATCCAGGCAAATCAATGTAAACCATTGCATGAATGGTTCTGATTAACTCTGGGGTTAAAGCGATATTGGGATTGGTTTCAAGTACATATTGAATATATCGTAAGCCTGTAAAAAATGCTTTTAAACAACCAGGCTCTCTCCTTTCATAAGCTTCCCATCCATTTTCTTTTCTACATAATTCACCATCGACCACTAAACGATGTAATTCATTTTCTGGAAATGCTTTTAATAACGCTAAACCTGATTGATGCACTTGTTGACTCCTTCTGGAACTTTATGGGCATACATTGTACAGCAAGTTGCACTTTTGTCAAGATAATACCGAACTTAGCAATTGATTAAATCTCAACAAAGGCTGTAATCGTTAATTATTCTCAATATTTAGATTGATATTGTGAACCATTTTGCTATAATTAGACTAGACCTAGTCAAATTATCAATGAAGGTAACTATATGCGTACTTACAATGTTTATGAAGCTAAAACTCAATTTTCTAAACTGATTGAAATGGTCAGCCATGGTGAAGAAATTATTATTGGTAAGGCCGGTCAACCTGTAGCATTAATTATCCCTTATCAATCCAACACCACTCAGCGAAAACCCGGATATTGGAAAGGAAAAATTCATATTGCAAAAGACTTTGATGAGTTACCTGAAGATTGGTTGAAAGCTTTTGAAGGTGATGATCAATGAATTTATTACTTGATACCCATATTTTTTTATGGTGGCTAGCTGATGATAAACGCCTTACCAAAAAAATAAAAAACTTAATTGCTCAACCTGAAAATATGATTTTTATTAGTGTCATCAGTGCCTGGGAAATCAATATCAAAACCGCTCTTGGAAAATTAGAAATACCAGATGAAATTGAAAAAGCTATTCTGGATAATGGTTTTCAAATGTTATTATTAAATTTCTCTCATACCTCTATTGCAAACAAATTACCGTATTTACATCGTGATCCTTTCGATCATATGTTAATAGCTCAAGCAAAAGCAGAAAATTTTACTTTTGTTACGCATGATGCAAAATTGACAAATTATGATATTAATATTATATTTGTCTAATATTAAATTAAGCAAACCAACACCTTAAAACATTGCGTTTATAATGCTTTACTATAACAACCTACCCACTTAAGCTATCATAAGGAATTAAGATAACCTAACTGGAGAATTTCATGCATAAAACCAGCACTTTTACAACCGATGGCAAGGAACAATTTAGGAATGATTATGAAGTAACTGCCTTACTTCAAAAAGGTTTCAATGCTCAAGTCATCGATGATTTAGTTGCTTATATTTTAAATGAAATACCCACCGCCAAAGAAAAGCCCATTAAATTATTAGATTTATGCTGCGGTGATGGTGGTATCACCCACGCTTTATTAATCAAGTTACAAGAAGCTGGTATTCAAGTTGAAAAAATTGTTGGTTATGATATCTCAACCGAACAAATTAAGGTGGCAACTGAAAAACATAGCAGTGCTGAGCCTAGGCTTGAATTTAAATTACAAAATATAGCAACCATGACTGACCAAGCTGAATATGATGTTGTAATATGTTTATTTGGACTACATTGGTTACCGAATATTAATGAGGTTGCTGAAAAAATACATAATGCTTTAAAGCCCGATGGAAAATTAATGTATTTTGTACCGCTTGAAAAAACAAAGTTATTTGCTTTAAGAACTAAGCTTGTGAACTCCCCTGACTGGCAAGCCTATTTTACCGATTACGACTTTTCTCCCTTTCGTTCTGATCCGCATGAATATTTTCAAGCTTTTACAAAATTATTTCAGCCAGAAAATGCTGATGGTATCGATGGAATGCAGACTGTAGAATTTACTGAAGATCGATTCAAAATATTTTTATCCAGTTGGATGCAAGAATTAAGACACTTAGATAACGCTGCTGACAAACAAAGATATTTAGATGAATTAGTCGCATCGCTTCCCCCAAAAGATGGCTTGTGCCATGATGTTGAAACAGTTGAAGAACCAACACCCAAAATATACTTTCATGAACGATTTTCTTGGTTTCACGGAGCCAAAAAACCAAAGAAAAGTGCTCAATTAGACGAAGTGTCAAATATGCGTTTAACGATAAATTGATAATGTCATCATGATAATCCGTTCATTCTAGCGCTGCTAACACTATATTCTTGGATCTAGTCTCAATAAAGACTTAACTTCCTCATCCGTCGTTTGAGAAAAATCATGGTACCAAGCACCAACACTGTGAAAATGACTAGGCGTGTGTAAGCACACCACTTCATCTGCTTCTCTATGTATATTTTGAATTTCATCTACTGGTGCTACAGGCACCGCTACAACAATACTCTCTGGTGAAAACTGTCTGATGGCGGCAATTGCTGCGCGCATGGTTGAACCTGTTGCAAGACCATCATCAATGATGATAACAACTTTGTCTTTTATATCTGGTATTGGTTTATTAGCACGATAAAGTAGTTCTCTGCGTGCCAATTCTTGCTTTTCTTGTTTTACTATTTGCGCCAAAGTTTGTGGATCAATGGACAATAGTCGCATAGCTTCATCATTCAAAACTTCAGCACCATGAGAAGCAATAGCACCTATTGCAAACTCAGGATTATAAGGTGCACCTAATTTACGAACGATATAAACATCCAACGGTAATCCGAGTTCCTTTGCCACTTCATAGGCAACCGGCAGACCACCACGTGGCAAACCAAATACAATAGCATTGGGGTGATTTGAATAATGCTTCAACGCTTTTGCAAGCTGTTGGCCTGCTTCTTGTCGGTTCATGAATAACATGCTTTTTCTTTTTTTAGATAAACCAACAACAGTGAAATTGCAGCCGGGGTAACACCCGGAATTCTAGCTGCTAAACCAACTGTTTCTGGTTTTTGTTGTTTTAATTTTTCATAAACTTCTGATGATAACCCTAATAATAACTCATAATTAAAATTTTTCGGTATTTTTAATGATTCATACTTTTGCAAACGTTCTATTTCTAGCGTTTGACGCTCTATATAACCTGCATATTTCACTTGAATTTCAACTTGCTCAGCGGCCTGTAAATCTTCAATAGCAGGACCCAATCCATCAATATTCATTAAACTTTGATACGACAATTCAGGGCGTCGTAATAAATCAAGGATATTATATTCTCTTGCCAATTTTGTATCTGTTAATTTTTCTACACAATCTGCTTGCTCAGTCCCTGGAAATACAAATAATTTTTTCAAACGCGCTTGTTCTGTTTTAATGGTTTCTTGTTTTTCGTTAAATCGACACCATTGATCCTCTCTAACTAAATTGGCTTGATATCCTTTTTCAGTTAATCGCAAATCAGCATTATCTTCTCTTAAAATCAAACGATATTCAGCTCTGCTGGTAAACATTCGGTAGGGTTCTTGTGTTCCTTTTGTTATAAGATCATCAATCAACACACCAATATAGGCTTCATCGCGTCTTATAATAAATGGCTCTTGATTTCTAGCGTATAGACAAGCATTAACACCGGCAATTAACCCTTGCGCGGCTGCTTCTTCATAACCCGTTGTGCCATTGATTTGTCCTGCAAAAAATAAACCTTGCATATGTTTTGTTTCTAACGTTTGTTTTAAATCTCTTGGATCAAAAAAATCATATTCAATCGCATAACCTGGTCTAGTAATATGAGCGTTTTCAAATCCCTTGATTGAATGAACAAAATCGATTTGAACTTCAAAAGGTAAACTCGTTGAAATGCCATTAGGATAAATTTCTGTTGTATTTAAACCTTCTGGTTCTATAAAAATTTGATGTGAATTTTTTTCAGCAAATCGAACTACTTTATCTTCAATTGAAGGACAATAGCGAGGCCCCACACCTTCAATTTCACCACTATACATAGGTGAATAAGATAAATTATCGGCAATGATCGCATGCGTTGTTTCATTGGTATGGGTAATATAACATGAAACTTGCTCTGGATGATCAGAAACGTTTCCCATAAATGAAAACACAGGCATTGGAAAATCAGTTGGTTGTTCTGTCAGTTGACTATAATCAATGGTTTTGCCATCGATGCGTGGTGGTGTTCCTGTTTTTAATCGACCCACTCGAAAAGGTAATTCACGTAAACGACTGGCTAAATGATTAGAAGGTGGATCACCAGCACGTCCCCCTTGATAGTTCACTTGCCCTATATGAATTTTTCCAGCTAAAAATGTTCCTGCGGTTAATACAACTGCTTTTGAATAAAATTTCAAACCGTTTTGAGTGATCACACCTTTAATTTGATCTTGTTCTATTATCAAATCTTCGACGGATTGTTGAAAAATATAAAGATTATCTTGATGCTCTAATGCTTTTCGAATCGCTTGTTTGTAAAGCGCTCTATCGGCTTGTGTGCGCGTGGCACGAACAGCTGGTCCTTTACTTGCATTGAGTATACGAAAATGGATTCCGGCTTGATCAGCAGCTTTCGCCATAACGCCACCTAAGGCATCAATTTCTTTGACTAAATGTCCTTTACCAATACCACCAATGGCAGGATTACAAGACATTTGTCCAAGCGTTTCGATGTTATGACTCAGCAATAAGGTTTTTGCACCCATGCGTGCAGAAGCTAATGCTGCTTCAGTTCCAGCATGACCGCCACCTATGATAATAACATCGTAATGTTGCATAGAATGCATGATTCTAATCTCTATGAAAATTTTATTAGTACACGCGGTCATTGCGAGGCCCGCGTTCTTTGCGGGCCGTGGCAATCCAGAACTGAATTCAAATAGATACTCAGTACTGGATTGCTTCGCTACGCTCGCAATGACGACTCCAAAGCTATATTTTACATGAGCTGACTAAAATTTGATAGATATTTTCTACACCATTTTTATAATCATACTGTTCACGAGCCTGACGATAGGTTTCACTTTGCGCTTGAATCGTATTAATCGCTTCAAATAATGTTTCGGCTGTTAATTTTTCTTCAGGAATAACTAAACTAATGCCGGCTTTTTCAAAATATTTTGCATTAACAATTTGATCGCCTCTGCTCGCTTTTTTTGAGAGTGGAATGAGTATGTGTGGCTTTTTCAAACCTATTAATTCATATAGTGCATTGGCGCCAGAACGTGATACAACAATATCAGCGCAAGCCATCACATTATACATTTCATCATGCAAATATTCATATTGTTTATAACCGGTTAAACCTTTTAATGCTACATTAATTCTTTTAGGACCACACAAATGTATAACCTGGTATGACTCTAACAATTTAGGTAATAATAAACGAATGGTATTATTAATACACTCGGCGCCTAAACCACCGCCCGCCACTAAGATTACTTTTTTATTCTCTGTGAAATTACAAAATGATAATCCTTGTTCTCTGGTAGCCAAGAAAAACTTTTCTCGTATAGGCGTGCCTGTCTCAACAACTTTAACTGTTTTAGGAACATATTTTTTAGTTTCAGGGAAGGTGATACATAATGTTTTTAAAAAAGGAAAACTCAATCGGTTAGCAAGCCCTGGTGTAAAATCTGATTCATGTGCTATAACAGGAATTCTAGCTAACCACGCAGCAACCACGACTGGAAAAGCAACAAATCCTCCCTTAGAAAAAACAACCTGCGGTTTTATTTTTCTAAGCATAAAAAATGATTGAACGATACCCCAAAAAATTTTAAATGGTTCTACAAAACTTTTCCAACTAAAGTACCGTCTGAGTTTCCCACAGGAAACTTCGAAATATGGAATATGTGTTTGTTCAATTATTTTCTTTTCAATACCTTTATGTGAACCGATATAATATAGGGCATATTGAGGTTCAGCTTTTAATTTTTCAATGAGAGCCACATTGGGAGTTACATGCCCAGCTGAGCCACCACCTGTAAAAACAATCTTTTTCATATTATTTTCCAACGCAAAAATTCGAAAAAATCTCTCCTAACAAATCATCGCTCGTGAATTCACCCGTTATTGTACTTAAAGCATTTTGTGCAAGTAATAATTCTTCGGCTGTTAATTCTAATGCTTTATGTGATTCTAATTGTTCTTGTGCTAAATGCAAATAATCCAAAGCCTCTTTTATGGCTGACAAATGTCTACGCCTTGCTATAAAAATACCTTCTTCTGGTATTTTGTAACCAACGGTCTCTTTTAAACATGTTTTGAGCAAATCAATTCCGCTACCTGTTTTAGCAGATAACTTAATCATCTGAAATCCATTTTCACTAGAAATGCTCGGTTCTTCATTCAATAAATCTATCTTATTAATTACAATGGTAATTTTTTTAACCGGTAATTGATATTGTTTTAGTGAATCAATTTTTTCCAAAAGGCTTACACCTTCATTCTGCCATTCATAACCATCTATTAATAATAATATATGGTCCGCACGTTCAATCTCCGTCGTCGTTCGCCTAATGCCTTCTTGTTCAACCACGTCATCACTGATTCTTAAACCCGCTGTATCGATGATATGTAGAGGCATACCATCAATTTGAATATGTTCACGTAAAATATCTCGCGTTGTTCCCGGAATATCTGTGACGATTGCTCTTTCAAAACCGGTTAATTGATTCAATAAACTAGACTTTCCGGCATTTGGCACACCAATAATCGCAATTGCTATGCCGTCTTTTAACAACTCTCCCTGCTTTGCAACACTTTGAATATCTTCAACCGTTGATATTAATTTTTTAAGTTGGTTTTGTGTTTTTCCGTCACTTAAAAAATCAATCTCTTCTTCTGAAAAATCAATACTTGCTTCTATGTACATTCTTAAATGAATCAGTTCTTTTACAAGCAATTGAATTTTGTTTGAAAATTTTCCCTGTAGTGATTGAACTGATGCTTTCGCCGCTTGTCTACTAACACTGTCAATCAAATCTGCGATGGCTTCTGCTTGAGCCAAATCCATTTTTCCATTCAAAAATGCGCGCTCAGAAAATTCGCCAGGTCTTGCTAATCTCGCGCCATATTGAATAATGGTTTCAACTAAGTAATCAAGAACAATTGGACTACCATGGCAATGGAATTCAACAACTTCTTCGCCAGTAAAAGAATTTGGCGCAGAAAAGTATAATATAATCCCTTGATCAATAAGATTATTATCAAACGAATGAAAATCTGCATAGATTGCAGTTCGTGGTGTTGGTTCTAAACCTGCAATTTTAGCAATAATCGAACGGACTAACGGGCCAGAAACACGAACGATACCAACGCCTGCACGTCCTTGTGCAGTTGCTTGTGCAACAATAGTGTCGTCAGTTAACTTAAGCATTCACTTTTTTAACTACACGATCGCCAGCTGCATTACCATTACCATCATCAACGCTGCGCATCACATACCATTGTTGTAAAATAGATAAAGTGTTGTTCACAACCCAATACAACACTAAACCTGAAGGGAATCCGATAAATAGGACTGTAAATACAACCGGTAAAAACATCATAATTCTAGCCTGCATTGGATCAGCAGGTGGTGGATTCAATTTTTGCTGAATAAACATCGTGATACCCATGATGACAGGTAAAATATACAATGGATCGGGGGTTGCAAGATCATGTATCCATCCTAACCAGGGCGCTTGACGTAACTCAACACTTTCAATCAATACCATATACAATGCAAAGAAAACTGGAATTTGAACTAATATAGGAAGACATCCGCCCAAAGGATTGATCTTTTCCTTTTTATATAATTCCATCATGGCTTGACTTAGTTTTTGTCTGTCTTCTCCATAACGTTCTTTAATTGCTTCGATTTTAGGTTGTAATTTTCTCATCATCGCCATTGAACGATAACTCTTTGCAGATAAATGATAAAATGCCAGCTTAATCAATAGTGTTACTGCAATAATCGACCAACCCCAATTTCCAATAACATCATTAATCTTTTTCATTAACCAAAAAATTGCGCTGGAAATCGGCCATAACCAGCCATAACTTACTGTTAAATTTAATCCTGGTGCAATTTGTCTTAAATTATCTGTGATTTCTGGCCCTGTATATAAACGTGAAGAAATCGTATAACTTTCTCCAGGTTGTACACTGATATTAGGACCCATCATTCCAACCGTATAAATCTTATTGTCACTTACGTTTGAATAATAATGATAATTCTCATTTGGATCTGGGATCCATGCACCTAAAAAATAATGTTGAACCATTGCAACCCAACCAGAACGAATTTCTTTATCAACCGGATGTGTTGTTAACTTTGAAAAAGCAATTTCTTGATAACGTTTTTCAGGACTTGAAACAGCCGCACCTACAAAAGGATGAATTTGAAACCATCCTTTATTTTGGTTAACAGGCTCAGTTCTAGATAATTGCGTATATAAATTACCTGTCCAAGCTTCTTTGCTGTGGTTTGTAATAACGTATTTCAAATGAACTAGATAATCGCCTTGATTAAACGTATAAATCTTTTCAATAGACACACCTTGTGGATCTTCCCATTGAAGAACAACATTTAATGTTTTTTGATTCGACTCTAGAACATACTGTGACTCAGCTGAAGTATATTGTGCTTGAGCATTGCTTTTATCTGGGCCGAATGGTCCTACGAGCGCACTTTCAGCGACATAAAAATCACTCGTGTGATCACTCATTAATGTAAATGGTAAATCAGCTCGATGCAACGCTTCTGGATACTGTGGTAATGTTAAGCCAACGATATTCCCACCCTGTGGATCTATTTGAACATTTAAAACATCTGTTTTAACGCTAATAAACCCCGTTTGCTTTTTGGTAGGCACCATTGAGGTTGCAACACTTTCTGTCACTTTATCTGCAACACCCACAGGTACTTGAGGGCGAGCAGCTTGAGACGTAATTGATGTTTGTGACGTGTTCGTTTGAACAACGCGCGCTGGCTCATGCGCATAATCTTTATTCCATGCATTCCATAGAGCAAAACAAACAAAAGCAAGTGCAACTAATAAAATAATACGAGGGTTTTCCATAGGTCTACTTTCTCTTTAGGTTAGTGGATCATAACCACCCTTACAGTAAGGATGACATCGAGCAAGCCTTTTCATCGTTAATACGAAACCGGTGATTATACCATAGCGTTCAAAGGCATCGATAGCATAATTCGAACAACTAGGATAAAAACGACAACATTCGCCTAACAAGGGACTTATTAGGTATTGATAGGCTCGTATTAAAAGGATTAATACTCTTTTTAAATAGTTGATAATCTTTTCCACGCTTCTTCAATACATTTTCGAAATGCTTGTTTATTCATTTTCAACGCATCTCTCGTGACTAAAACTGCAATATCTAAATTTATTAACTTTTCTTGATATAAACGAAAACTCTCTCGAATAACACGTTTGTAATAGTTACGTTGATTTGCTTTTGGAATTTGCTTTCTTGCAAGAATCAATCCCAATCTTGAATAACCATTTTGTGTTCGCGCAAAACTAAAACGTAATGGACCAAAACTAAAACGTTTGCCTAGTGTACGTAATTTTTGAAAATCATTGGTGTTGA
>JBFWPS010000029.1:0-12835 GCA_050249855.1 Gammaproteobacteria bacterium | reverse complement strand
ATGATGGCAACAATTTGATACATCTTGCAGCATCTAGGCCAGGTCATTTATCGCGATTCTTACTTACAAATAAAGATACAGTTGAAAAAATTAATGTAAACCAAAAAAATAGAAATGGAGAAACAGCATTACATATTGCAGCTAAAGCCGGCAATACTCCAATGGTGAGAAAATTAATTGCTAGTGGCGCCAATGTTTTTGTTCAAGATGCTCAAGGTAGAACAGCTTTAGATTTAGCTAAAGAATTTAATCAACTAGATGTTGTTCAAATATTTCATAGTGTGCAAGGCGGAAACATAGAACTCACTTCTGATGAATTGGATATTGAAAATTTAGTATTCAGAGGTGGTGGTGTTAAAGGTTACGCTTATGTGAGCGCACTAGAAACTTTTGATAGAGAAGTTAAAAAACTATCTTCAATTCGCCGTGTAGCTGGCGCATCAGCAGGCGCTATAACAGCTGCTTTAGTTGCTTTTAATTTCAACATAGACGAATTAAAAGATAAATTAGAAAATAAAAACTTAAAAGACTTCTTAGATCCTACTTCAGCCAAAGATTCAAATCTTATGGATGAAATAAAAGCCTTAGTTGCAGAAGGTGTAAACTTTAGTAGTTTATGGACGCACCAAAAAGCTGCATTTTTATCTAGAGTTAAGAGTTTATTTGATAAGGTTTACGCAACTTTAGATAAACAACAGGGATTACAATCAGGGGATCAATTTAGAGAATGGTTTATTCAAACCATTGCAGAAAAAATCGAAAAAACCTCTCTTGCTTATGGAAATGGTGTAAAAAAAGAAGGTTTTGATGCAAAAGCATTTGCTGAGTCAATTACCTTTGAAGAAGTGGAATCAGCAATATTAGTAAATGATTCTGGACAAGCAATACTGGATGATGATGGGTTACCCAAAAAAGCATTTAAAGAACTCTATGTTTATGGAACCAATACTGCTACGAAAATGCCAATCTTGTTTTCAGCTAAACATACACCCAATGCTTGTGTGGTTGATGCTGTAAGAATATCGATGGCTTTTCCATTTGTTTTTGCTCCTTGGCAGATTTATATTAAAGAAAATGGGCAACGTATTTTAGATCCTAGATATAAAGATATTAAGTTTTCTGATGGTGGAATTTATAAAAATTATGCGCCCGATTCATTTGATTATGACCCTATCACGGGTCTTTATCGTTATAATCCAAAAACTGTAGGATTTAATCTGGTTAGCAAAGAAGATAAAGACTTCTACGAACAAGGCATCATTTCTGGAAATGTTTCTACTGATACCTTGTTTAGATGGTTAGGTGGGATATTTGGTTCTTTATTAGGTTCAGAAAATTTCATTCATGCACAAAGCCAAGATCATGATAGAACTATTTATATAGAAGTTCACGTTTCATCCATGTCATTTGATATTACTGATAAAGATAAACTCGAAATGTCTGAAAGTGCCAGAGCTGGTATCCATGACTTTAAAAATCGACGTGTTGCAATGCACGTTCCTACTAATTTATCACCGGAAACAGTAGGAAACTTAGTAAGAATAGGTATTTTGAAACAAACAAATCACAAAATTTTTGCTTTATCACAATATTTTAAATCGATAAATCCTAAAGATGTATTAGCGCTTTATGCACAAGCAAACGAGGAAGAAATATGGTTGTTGCGTCAATTAATCAATCCTCATTTACATCAAGATGAAAATGGCAATACGGCCATGCATATTGCTAGTGTTTATGGTTTTGAAGAGGTTTTACAACGTTTTCGTCAATTACATTTTGATATGAGTATGTTGAATAAAATGGGGCATCCTTCTGATTCAGATGAAGATCATGTAAACTCTTGTTCACTAGATGAATTGTCTGAAACTTCTCAAATTTCTAATGATGAAAAAGAACGGATTTTATTTGGTGAAAATCAAGTGCTTAAAAATAAAGTTTCTAAATTAGAAGAAGATATAAGGCAATTACAAGGTCAATTAGCTGAAGCTCAAAAATCAGCTTTAGATGATAGAATGAGTGTAATTCAGGAATTGACGCGCGCTAAAGATACTGCTTTAGCTCAAAAAGAAAAAATGATTCAGCAACTAACTGAATCTAAGACCACTGAATTAGCTGCAAAAGAGACTGAGATTCAGGCATTAACGCAGGCTAAAAATGTTGCTTTAGCTGAGAAAGATAGTGAGATTCAAGCATTAACGCAGGCTAGAGATGCTGCTTTAGCTATGAAAGATCATGAGATTCAAGCATTAACGCAGGCTAGAGATGCTGCTTTAGCTATGAAAGATCGTGAAATTCAAGCATTAACGCAGGCTAGAGATGCTGCTTTAACTGCAAAGGATGCGGAGCTTCAAAGATTGCGGAATGAAAAAGTTATTAGCAGCCAGCAACAACAGGCGATAAGCAATCGTATTTTAGAGAGAATGGATGCTAGAACACAAGTTGGTATAGCGGTGAGTGCTTTAGATGCATTATTAGTAATAGAAAGACAAGAAGCTGGGAAGGTAAATTTCTTATCCATCAAAGGTCGAAATAAACCTGAAAAAGTGAAAGCTTTAGAAATGTTAATTGAACAACTAAAATCAAATAATGCACCTGCAAGTGAAATTATTAATATGGTTGATCAATTGCATTCAGGGGTTTTGAGAGCTGGCGTATTCTCACATCGTACAAGCGATTGTTTAGATGCATTGATTTCTGCGGAATATCACGCTGAAAATGCGCGTACGTTTGGTACATTTGATAGTTTTGAGTTGTAAAAGTAGTATAGGGAAATGATGTATTGATATTTATATCCCCTCACCCCAACCCTCTCCCCCTAAAGGGGGAGAGGGAGTTAGACAAGTTTCAAAATGAAAGGCACTCCCTCTCCCCCAGCTTTTTTTGCTGGGGGGAGAGGGTTGGGGTGAGGGGGTATAAAATAAATTCAGAATTAGGGCCATAAGGCCCGTAATCCAGCAAAGCGTCATGGTGGATGACGGCGCTAAAGTGTCTAATCCACCCTACAAATTAATGACCAATAATAGTATATCTTAAGGAATCCTTAAGGTTATTCCGGTATCATGTCAAAATTTAATCAAAATGATTATTTCAGATCTAGAGAAATGAAGGACTTTTAAAATGTTAGGTAATAAATTTGATACTGTTGTTGTTAAAAGGTCAGCTAAACCCTTTGTTCAAACTGAGGAATATATTCCCGCAGTTGACGGACAATCACTCGAGGAGTTGAAAGCCCGAGTTGTAGTGTTAAAACAGGCAATAAATGAGTTGCATGAAATTTCGCAAAATGAAATTGATGCGATTACAGGGGTACTCACCGATCAATTAAAAGATGCGATAGGTATTGGAGCTGAATTGGTCGAAAGATTGAAAGCAGCAGATACAGAAATTGATAAATTAAAGAAAGAATTAGCTGAAGCAGAGTTACAAATTCAAAGTTTGAATGATAGTAATCAAGCATTAAAACGTGTTGTTAAGTACCCAAGTTCTAGGGCGTTAGCAAGACAAAAAAAGCTCGTCCTAATTTGAAAGCAGTATTCGAAGAACCAAAACCACAAGCAACTACGGATGGTCAAGTAGAATCAAGTCAACGTATAAAAGCATTAACTGAAGAAAATGAAAAATTAAAAGCTGAATTAGCTGAGTTAAGACAACGAAAAGATGAGCCAAAGAAAGGGAAAAAGAAGAATGGAAACAGTTCACCTGAAGGAGGCGAGGAAGAAGAAATAAGTAACCTCGCTAAATTAAAAGGAAAATTCGCAGGTGGAATGAAAGCTAAGAAAAATGAAGAAGCTTTAGTTGCTAAGCAAGAATTAGATGCAGATAAAGCAAGGGTAAGTGAACTTCAACGATTAAAAGACCTTTTGGCTGAAAAAGAAAAAGAAATTCTAAGATTAACTGAAGCGTTATCTAATAAGCAACCATCCGCTCTAGATAACGAAGTTGCAGCTGCTAAGCAATCATCAGAAGTACATAATGAAGCATCAGCTGATAAAGATGGTGAGATTGCAAGATTAAAAGCTGAGTTAGATGCACGCAATCAACAATTACAAGCTATAGGCAATCGTATTTTAGAGAGAATGGATTCTAAAACACAAGTTGGTATAGCATTAGCTGCTTTAGAAGCATTATTAGGAACAGAAAGAGCTGAAGCTGAAAAGCAAAGTTTCTTATCTATCAAAGGGCGAAATAAGCCTGCTAAAGTAAGTGCTATAGAAGCTTTAATAGCAGCATTAAAATCAGATAATGCACCTGCAAGTGAAATTATTGAAAGAGTTGATAAATTGCATTCATGGGTTTTGAGAGCTGGTGTATTATCACATCGTACAAGCAATTGTTTAGATGCATTGATTTCTGCGGAAACTAATGCTGATTATAGTCGTAGGTTTGGTGATTTGACTAATTTTGAGTTGTAAAAAGTAGTAGAGAGAAATTTTACTCCCTCACCCCAACCCTCTCCCCCTAAAGGGGGGAGAGGGTTGGGGTGAGGAGGTATAAAATAAATTCAGAATTAGGGCAATCCACCAAAGCATCATAGTGGATTAGGGCGCTAAAGCGCCTAATCCACCCTACAATTCTTTTTTTCTAACAACCACTTCTGATGATTCAAAATATTCGTTTCAAATATTTTTATTTGTGCTAAAACAGATGCACTGCTTGTGCCACCTGCTGAATTACGTTTTTCGATGCAAGTTTCATGTGCTACGCCTTGATAAACATCATTTTCAATTTGGTTAGCATGTTGCTTTAAAATATCGATAGATAAATCTTCTAATACTAAATTGTTAGCCTGGCAATATTGCACTAATTTGCCTACAATTTCATGAGCGTCTCTAAAAGCAATTCCTTTAGTAACTAAATAATCTGCTAAGTCAGTTGCATTTAAATAACCATTTTTGATAGCTGCTTGCATTATTTCAGTATTAACTTTCATAGAATCAAGCATAGGGTTTAAAACTTGCAGGGTACTAACTAAAGTATGAATGGTATCAAATAATGGTTCTTTATCTTCTTGTAAATCTTTATTGTAAGCTAAGGGTAAAGATTTCATAAGAGTTAATAAAGTTAACAATGATCCATAAACACGTGCTGTTTTACCACGTGCGAGCTCAGCCACATCAGGATTTTTTTTCTGAGGCATGATACTACTACCTGTGCTGAATTCATCTGAAAAGGCGATAAAATTGAATTCTTGGCTTGACCATAAAATTAATTCTTCACTCAAACGTGAAATATGCATCATGATCATTGAAGCAGTTGATAAAAATTCAATGATATAATCTCTATCACTGACGGCATCCATGCTATTGACATAAATTGAATCAAACCCCAATAATTTAGCTACATACTCACGATCAATTGGATAAGTAGTACCCGCTAGTGCAGCTGCGCCTAATGGCGAGGTATTCACACGAGGCCATAGATCGAATAAACGATTTAAATCACGTTCAAACATGGCTGCATAAGCTAACAAGTGATGTGAAAGCAGAATAGGTTGGGCACGCTGTAAGTGCGTATAACCAGGCAACATGGTTTTAGTGTGTGCTTTTGCAAGTTTTATGAGTGTATTTTGTAGATTAATCAGCAACTCAAAAATAACAAGCATTTGACGACGTAAGTATAGGTGACAATCTAAACTGACCTGATCATTACGACTACGTGCTGTATGTAGTTTTTTTCCAACAGGCCCAATCAACTCTGTTAATTTCCGTTCGATATTCATATGAATATCTTCATCTGAAAGCGTATAGTCAAATTCGCCTGCTTGAATGTTTTTAAGTATGGTTTTTAAACCGTCTTCAATCAGCGTAGATTCATCAGATGTAATAATTTTACATTTAGCCAGCATTTTTGCGTGTGCGATACTGCCTTTGATATCATCCTCAGCAAGTAATTGATCAAAAGTAATAGATGCATTAAAACTATCAACATTGGGATTTGTATTTTGTGTAAAACGGCCCCCCCATAGTTTTTTATTCATAACTTCAACCTTTATTGACTTGATGGACCAATTGAGTTGGTAAACCCCATAACTTAATAAAACCTAACGCCGCATGATGATCAAATTGATCTTCACTCGCATAGGTTGCTAATTTTTCATTATATAAACTATAAGGTGAACTACGTCCAACGATAATTGCATGTCCTTTATGTAATTTAACACGTACTTTACCTGTTACAGATTTTTGTGTTTCAGTAATAAATGCTTGTAATGCAGTACGCAAAGGAGAATACCACAATCCTTCATAGATTAAATTCGTTGATTTTTGCTCAATAATCGGTTTGAAATGCGCAACTTCACGTACTAAAGTAATTGCTTCTAGCGCTCTGTGAGCTGAAATTAATACCATTGCTGCAGGTGCCTCATAAACTTCACGTGATTTAATACCGACTAATCGATTTTCAATATGATCGATTCTTCCAATGCCATGAAGTCCTGCCATTTCATTTAATTTGGCAATTAATTCATGTAATTCATATTTTTGTTGATTGAGCGCAACCGGTTTTCCTTGTTCAAAGTCGATAGTAATTTCTTCTGGTTTATCAGGCGTTTCTAGTAATGATTTCGTGAGTACATATGCTTCTTCAGGTGGTTCAACCCACGGATCTTCTAATACACCACATTCACAACTACGACCCCAGAGATTTTGATCGATACTAAAAGGATTGTCTAAATTAATGGGTAAAGGAATATTATGCGATTTAGCGTATAAAATCGCTTCTTCACGTGATATGGGGTTTTCTCGAGCAGGTGCAACGATTTGTAATTCGGGTGCTAATGCATTGATACTCACATCAAATCGAACTTGATCATTCCCTTTGCCTGTACAACCATGTGCTACTGCCACAGCATTTTCTTGACTAGCTAAATCAACTAAAGATTTTGCAATTAATGGTCGTGAAAGGGCTGAAACTAAAGGGTAAATACCTTCATATAAAGCATTGGATTGTAGAGCAGGAAGTATATATTCGTCTGCAAATTCTTTTTGCAAAGATAAAATATAACATTTACTAGCACCTACATCTAAAGCTTTCTGTTTAATAGGTTCTAATTGTTTGCCTTCACCTACATCCATGGTGACAGCAATCACATCATATCTATATTGTTCTTGTAACCATTTAATTGCACAAGAAGTATCAAGGCCACCTGAATACGCTAAAATAATTTTTGGTTTCATGTAAATAATCTCCTAATTTTTTAATACGGTCATTAATAATGCTTTTTGAGCATGTAAACGGTTTTCACTTTGCTGATAAATCACGGATTGTTTTGAATCTGCAACACTTGCACTGACTTCTTTGGCACGTTCCATGGGTAAACAATGCATAAAAATAGCATTTGACTTAGCTTGCCCCATCATTTTTTCATCTACTTGATATCCAACAAATAAATGTTCAGCTTGGGTATTTTCAAAACCCATACTAGTCCATACATCGGTGTAAACTGCATCAGCATTTTTACACGCATCTAGTGGATTTTCAAAGCTCAAGATCTTGCCAGTTTGACCATTCAATTTATTCATCGCATTTTTTAAGATTTCATGATTTGGTTCGCGTGTTTTAGGACAGGCGTAATGAATATTAACTCCTAGACTGGGTGCTAATAATAATAAGCTATGTAAAATATTATTGCCATCACCAACATAACTTAATGTTAAACCTTTTAAATCACCAAATGTTTCAAGTAACGTTAATAGATCTGCAAAAGTTTGGCAAGGATGATGCAAGTCTGATAATCCGTTGATAACGGGTATTTTCGATGCTTTTGCTAATCGTTCTAAAGTTTCATCGCTATCCGTACGCATCATGATGGCATGACAGTAGCCACTTAAAACGCCTGCTTGGTCTTCAGGTGTTTCGTTTTTACGGGTGTCTTTAAGGCTTTCAATCACATCGCCACCAAGCTCACGCATTGCAATGGTGAAACTAAATCGGGTACGTAAAGAAGCTTTGTCAAATAACAATGCTAAATGTTTATTTTGTAAAGGTTTATCTTGATTAAGATTTCGTTTTTTCTTAAGTTTTAAAGCTAATTGTAATAAGTCTAGTGTTTCTTTTGTATTTAACTCTTCACCCGTTAGTATATGTTTAATATTTTGATAGAGCATTTGTAGTGGTCTCCCATAATTGAGTCGATTTTTTTGCAGAAAGGCAATCGTTTTGAAAAGCATATAAGCTGCTTCATTTGTTGTTACATAACATATTTTATTATCGACTGCAAAACGCGCTTTATCCATAATATTTTGATCCGTATGATGTATATCAATTGCAATGATTAGATCGGCTGGTTCCTGATGGTTTAATGTAAACCCTAGTTTTGTTAATTCGTTTTTCATGAATTCATTTTCGCTATAAACCCACGCATTACCTTTTATAGGTATCGCATTTCCAGCAGCAATTTGTGCTTTTGCAAAAGCTTCTTCAGGGGTACTGCCAATTCCCATAACCTCGCCGGTTGCTTTCATTTCAGGAGAGAGTAGTGGGCTTACATCTGCAAATTTAGAAAAGGGAAATACGGCTTCTTTCACACAATAATAGTTTAATAGAGGTAATGATAAATCTGGAATTTGACTTGATAATGACTTTCCTAATATGCAACGTGTTGCAATTTGAACTAAAGGTAGGCCAGTTGCTTTTGCGATAAAAGGAAGTGTACGTGAAGCTCTAGGATTAACTTCAATGATAAAGATTTCATTATTTTTAACCGCAAATTGTATATTGCAAACACCATGAATATTCAAAGCTAAGACAATTAATTTAGTTTGACGTATTAATTCTTCTTGAATTTGTTTATTGATATGTATAGCAGGTGTTATACAAGCTGAATCACCTGAATGAATGCCCGCTGGTTCAATATGTTCCATGATGCCTGGAATGAAAACGTTCTCTCCATCTGAAAGTGCATCAATATCGATTTCTATACCATTGTGAATATATTCTTCTATTAACACAGAATGATTGCTCGAGTGTTCAAATGCTTTTTCAACTGCAGTAAGGAGAGCTTTTTCATTAGTCACAATACGCATAGCAGCGCCACCAATCACAAAGGATGGTCTTACAATAAGTGGAAACTCAAGATCATGAACGACTTTATTTATTTCGTCTGTTGAATGAATGATGAAGTTTTTTGGTTGTTTTAAAGAGAGTGTATTTAGAAAATCTCTAAAAGACATTCTATCTTCAGTTTTGATAATGCTATTCATATCAACACCTAGTAAGTTGACTTTTTCACTTGGAAGCGAATGAGCCAACTGCAAAGGTGTTTGTCCACCAAATTGAACTAATATGCCTTTAGGTCCTTCTGTTTTAATGATTTCTAAAATTTCTTCAGAAATAAGGGGAGAGCAATAAAGTCTATCTACCGTATCATAATCGGTTGAAACAGTCTCAGGATTACAATTAACCATAATAGTTTCATAACCCATTTCTTTGATCGCATTAGCTGCTTGAACGCAACAATAATCAAATTCAATACCTTGTCCAATACGATTAGGACCACTGCCAATGATTAAAATTTTAGGTTTTTCAGTTGGGTTTGATTCACAATGACTATCATAAGCACTATATAAATATGCAGTGCTTGTTGGAAATTCACCAGCACAGCTATCGATACGATGATAAACCTGAGGATAACGCATGGCAGCAACCGATTCTACTGAAGTATTTATAAGTGTTGCTAAACTGATATCTGTAAAACCAAATTGTTTATAGTGTTGAATTAATTCACATGTAACCTTTTCTTGAGGTAAAGCTTTTTCCATATCCACTAATAATTTAATTTGATTTAAAAACCAGATATCAATTAATGTATATTCGTATAGCTTCTCGATTGTTATGTTTCTTCTAAATGCTTCAATAATCGCCCAGAGTTGATAGGCACTGGGTTGAATTAAATGTGTTAATAAGGTTTTATCATCACTTGATTTGAATAAATTGCCTAAACCTTCTTGTTTTATTTCAAGACTATTCATGGCCTTATGTAAAGCTTCTGCAAAGGTTGTTCCAATTGCCAAAACTTCTCCCACTGATTGCATTTGTGGACCACGGTTAGTAGGTGCTGTAGGAAATTTTTCAAAAGCAAAACGTGGTAGTTTAATCGCAACATAATCTAAGGTTGGTTCAAATGAACTGGGTAGTGTATCACCTGTAATGGGATTTTTTAATTCATCTAATGTATATCCTACTGCTAATTTTGCAGCAACAGATGCAATTGGAAAACCTGTTGCTTTGGAAACAAGAGCTGATGAACGTGATACGCGAGGGTTCATTTCTATCACAACCATTTCGCCGGTTATAGGATGAATCGCAAATTGAACATTACAACCACCAGTATCTACGCCAACAGCTCTTAAAATTTTAAAAGCAGCCTGACGCATATGTTGATATTCTTTATCAGTTAATGTTTGTATGGGTGCTACAGTAATCGAATCACCAGTGTGTACGCCTAAGGGATCAATATTTTCAACGCCACTAATCACGATACAATTATCATTTTTGTCGCGAACCACTTCTAATTCAAATTCTTTCCACCCGATAAGGGCTTCGTCTAGTAATACAGATTGATTAGGTACCATTTTGAAAGCTTTATAGATCAGTCTTTCATATTCATCTTTAGTATAGGCAATACCGCAACCTGTTCCACCTAATGTGAATGAAGGGCGTATCATGATTGGTAATTTTAATTCATCTAAGGCTTTATTTGCTTCGTTGATATTTTGTATAGATAAAGACTTTGGAACTTTTAATCCAATTTTTAACATTTTCTTTTGAAATAAGAAACGATTTTCCGCTAATTCAATGGCATCTTGATTCGCACCGATTAATTCAACGTTATATTTTTTTAGTATACCTGCGTTAGCTAACTCCATTGCACAATTTAAAGCAGTTTGGCCACCAATGGTTGGTAATAAGGCTTGAGGTTTTTCAATTTCAATAATTTGTGTCAGGCTTTCAATGGTAATCGGTTCTATATAAGTTGCATCGGCTAATTCTGTATCTGTCATGATAGTTGCAGGGTTTGAATTGATAAGCACGACTTTATAGCCTTCAGATTTTAAGGCTTTACACGCTTGAGTGCCTGCGTAATCAAATTCACATGCTTGACCAATAACGATAGGGCCAGCACCAATGATTAATATAGTTTTTATGTCGGTTCTTTTAGTCATAGATTTTAGGTTCCGTAAACTTTTTAGCTTGTAGGGTGGATTAGGGCCGCAAGGCTCGTAACCCACCAAAGCGTCATGGTGGATTACGGCGCTAAAGCGCCTAATCCACCCTACAATTTTTTAACGAGTGGTTGAAATTAATTTTTTAAATTGCTCAAAGACAATTTTTAATTCAGTTGGTCCAGGGCTTGATTCTGGATGTCCTTGAAACGCAATAATAGGTAATGTTTTATGAGAGAACCCAGCGATAGTTTGATCAAACAACGATTGATGTGTGATTTCTAACGAATGAGGAAAATTTTTCTCAGAAACAACAAACCCATGATTTTGACTACTAATAAAAATATCACCTGATTTTAAACAACGAATAGGGTGGTTTGCACCATGATGCCCAAAGGTCATTTTTTCAATTTGAGCACCTTGTGCTAAAGCTAAAATTTGATGTCCTAAACAAATGCCTAGTAAAGGAATATTTTTAGTAAAAAGAATTTTCGCATTTTCAATAGCTTCGATGCATTTGGTTGGATCACCTGGACCATTTGAAAATACAATGCCGTTTGGGTCGAGCGCTAACACTGATTCAACGGAAGTGTGACCAGGTACAACGGTTATTTTGCACTGTTGGTTTAATAATGATTGAATAATACTTTGTTTTACACCAAAGTCATAAACAACGACATGATGTTGTGCGTGATCGGGATTAATTTCATAAGAATTTTTGGTACTAACTTTTTCAGAAAGATTTTCATTCGAAATGCCGGCGAAATTGACGGCATGATTTTTTGCAATTTGAGGATCCACATTGCCAACCATAATGCAGCCTGCTTGACTGCCAGTTTTTCTCAAATGTAGTGTAAGTGCTCTGGTATTGATACCAGCAATACTAGGTGTTTTATGTTTTGTTAACCAAGTAGATAGGTGTTCTTCAGCACGCCAATTACTACTAATTGGTGACAACGAACGCGTCACCATACCGCAAGCGTGGATTTTAGAGGATTCTTGATCATCGATATTGACCCCTACATTTCCTATATGCGGATTGGTAAATACGATGATTTGCTGGGCGTAGGAGGGATCGGTCAATATCTCTTGATAACCCGTTTGGGCCGTATTGAATATGACTTCACCCACTGAAAATCCGTCTTCAGACGTGCTAAATCCTTGAAAACTGGTACCATCAGCTAGGGTTAGTAGGGCTTGCTTTTGCATATCAACCTCTGAATAAATATTCACTATATTGAAATTATATTCATTTTTGCTTGATAAAGCAAGTACTTTGTGGTTTAATTTCTTTAAGTTTTAGTATTACGAAAACTACGCCGTGATTGCGAGCCTTGTTTTTTTTGCAAGGCCTGGCAATCCAGAGCTGCGATTCAATAGAAATTCAGTACTGGATTGCTTCGTTTCGCTGGCAATCACAGCGCTGTTTTTCATAGATCCTTTATTCATTAGAGAGCATAGTAATGGAAGAACTATCATCACAGCATAACAGTCACTTGTTGTTAGCACTTAAAGCTCTGTTGCAAAAGCAAGAAGCCGGAACACAAGAAGAAATTAGAGCTGCCTTGGAAAAACAAGGTTTTTTAGTCAATCAAACGAAAATTTCTCGTTTATTACAGCAAATTGGTGCAATTAAAATTCGTGAGCATGAACATGTGGTTTATCGTTTGTCA
>JBFWPS010000028.1:0-12922 GCA_050249855.1 Gammaproteobacteria bacterium | reverse complement strand
TCAAGATGACACCTGAAGCAGAAGAGGGCAAGGAAAAAGAAATTCAAAAATATGAAACGATTAATCGTGATACGGATCTTTGGCAAACACCTCGTCAAGAAATTAAAGATGAAGAGTACAATGAATTTTATAAACACATTGCACATGATTTTGAAAATCCACTAGCTTGGTCACACAATAAAGTAGAAGGCAAATTAGAATATACGACTTTATTATTTCTTCCAGCACGTGCACCATTTGATTTGTGGCATCGTGATCATGTACGTGGGTTAAAATTATATGTCCAACGTGTTTTCATTATGGATAATGCAGAACAGTTTTTACCTGGATATCTTCGTTTTGTAAAAGGGGTGGTTGATTCAAATGATTTACCACTCAATATTTCTCGTGAAATTTTACAACATAATAAAGTGACTGAAACCATTCGTTCTGCAATAGTAAAACGCGTTTTAGATATGTTGACAAAGTTAGCTAAAGATGAACCTGAAAAATATAAAACTTTTTATCATGAATTTGGACAGGTTTTAAAAGAAGGTGTTGCTGAAGATTTTGCAAATAAAGAAGAAATCGCTAAATTATTACGTTTTACATCAACTCATGTAGATAATATTGAACCTACCATAACCTTAGATGATTATATCAGTCGAATGAAAGAAGGGCAGGATAAAATTTATTACGTGACGGCCGATAATTACAATACAGCAAAAAACAGCCCCCATTTAGAAATGTTACAAAAGAAAGGAGTTGAAGTTTTATTGTTAACGGATCGTATTGATGAATGGTTAGTGGTTCATTTGTCTGAATATCAAGGTAAAACTTTACAGTCTGTCGCTAAAGGTGAATTAGATTTAGGTCAGGTTGAAGATGAAAAAGATAAAGAAGAAAATAAGAAAGTCGAAGATGAATTTGCTGATATGATTAAACAGGTGAAAGAAATACTAGCAAATAATGTTAAAGATGTACGAGTAACACATGCTTTGACTGTATCTCCAGCTCGTATTGTTTCGGATGAAGCAGATATGGGTGCTCATATGCAGCGTATATTAAAAGCTGCAGGACAAGCGTTACCTGAAACAAAACCGATTTTAGAATTAAACCCTAAAAATCCAATTGTTATGACGTTGAAAAACGAAGCAAACAAAGATCGTTTTAATGAAATTAGTCATATTTTATTAGAACAATCTATTTTAGCTGAAGGTGGAGAGTTACCCGATCCAGCTTCGTTTATTAGACGTTTGAATCATTTGTTGGCGGAGTTGTTGTAGGATATTTTTAGTGCTTTACCCCCTCACCCCAACCCCCTCCCCCTAAAGGGGGAGGGGGTTGTGGTGAAGGGGTATAAATCAATCACTTACCACGCAATAATCACTTCATTATGAAATAATTTCTTTGCTGCTTCTTGAACTTCTGTAGAGTGAAGCGCATCAACCAATTCTTTCACTTTTGTTGAATTTTCATCACCCTTACGAACAGCAATGACATTCACGTAAGGAGAGTTTTTATCTTCCACAATTAAACCATTTTTTTCAGGTGATAAATTAGCGAGTACTGCGTAATTGGTATTAATTGCTGCGAGTGCAGCATCCGGCAAAATTCTTGGTAATTGTGCTGCATCAATCGATTTAATTTTCAAATGTTTAGGATTTGAAGAAATATCAAAGGGTGTGGCAATATTATTGTGATCAAGTTTTATTTTGATAAGCCCTGCCTTTTGTAATAACAATAAAGCGCGTTCTTGATTCACAGGGTCTGCAGGTATGGCAATCACTGCTTTTTGAGGGATATCTGCAATTGATTTATATTTTTTAGAATAAAGCGCCATTGGATAAATAAATGTTTTACCAGCAACGACAAATTTATAAGCACGTGCCTTCATATCTGCTTGTAAATAAGGTAGCGTTTGAAACATGTTTGCATCAATTTGTCCGTCATATAAAGCTTGATTGGGCATGGTGTAGTCCGTAAACGCAACAATCACAATTTTTAAATGATATTTTGAATCGGCAACATCTTTTGCAACTTCCATTAATTCTGTTTCAGGGCCAGCTATCGTACCAACTTTAATAACGTTTGCTGCTTCTTTTGGTTGACAACTTACTAAAGCAAATAGAGCAATAACACTTAATAAAAAAAAGTTTATTTTTTTTAATTGTTTTTTCATTTTTTAAGTCTCCTTACAAGCCAATCACCGAGCCACTGCATCAATTGAACTACAACGATTAAAATAACAACTGTTTCAAGCATGAGTACCGTATTAAACTGTTGATATCCATATCGAATTGCAAAATCACCTAATCCACCTCCACCAACAGCACCGGCCATAGCTGAATAACCAATTAAACTAATTAATACGATGGTTAAACCGCTTACAAGAGAGGCTAAACTTTCAGGTAACAAAATTTTTGTGATAATTTGCCAAACACTGGCGCCCATTGCAATACCAGTTTCGATTAAACTATGTGAGATTTCAGCCATACTACTTTCAACCATTCGTGCAATAAATGGCATTGCACCAAGAGAAAGCGGGACTATCGCTGCGGTTGTTCCAATCGAAGTACCCACAATAAAACGAGTAAAAGGAATAATCGCCACTAGTAAAATAATAAAAGGAATAGAACGAAGAATGTTAACGAACATACCTAAGATCATATTCAACTTCTTATGTGGCATAATATGATTTTGATCGGTTATAAGCAAAAGTATACCCAAAGGCAAACCAAAAACAGTAGCAAAAAATCCTGACACTAGTGTCATATATATTGTTTCAATGGTTGCCATTGATAATTCATGCAAGAGTTCGGCTGACATAACCAATCACCTCCGCAATAATTTGATGTTTAGTTAGATAATCTAGAATAGTGTTGAGTCCTTCATCATCTACCATCGCCTCAATCAACATAATACCCACTGTTTCATGATGAATGATCTCCAAATTGGCTTGTAATATATTAATTTCAAAATTTAACTTTTGAATTAAATGAGAAATTAAAGGTTTGCCAGCAGCACCACCTTGAAAATAAATTTTAATGAGTGGAAAACTATCTTGAAATTTTTCCGCTTTAACTTTTTGTTGATAATAAGCAGGTAATTCTTCTTTTAAACAGGATTTGACTAATGTTTTAGCGATTTCAGATTTAGGATGTACAAAAAAATCATGAATATTGGCATGTTCAATTAGTTTTCCATGATGAATTAGAGCGACTTCATCACAAATTTGTTTAACCACTTCCAATTGATGTGTGATTAAAACAATGGTAATACCAAATTTTTGGTTAATTGTTTGTAATAAATCTAATATAGCGGTTGTTGTTTCAGGATCTAAAGCTGAAGTTGCTTCGTCACATAATAATATTTCAGGTTGAGTGGCAAGTGCACGCGCAATCGCTACTCGCTGCTTTTGACCACCGCTTAATTGCTTAGGATAAGCATGCATTTTGTCAGTTAAACCAACGAGTTGCAGGAGTTCTTCAACTCTTTTTTTAATTTTATTTTCAGGTGTTTTGAGCAATTGTAAGGGTAGGGCAATGTTATTAAATACAGTTTGAGACTGTAAAAGATTGAAATGTTGGAAAATCATCCCAATTTTACGGCGGATTTGTCTAAGGTCTTTTTCGGAACACTTTGTTAAAGATTGATCTTTTAAGTAAATTTCACCGGACGTAGGGTGTTCTAGTAAATTAATCGTTCTTAATAACGTACTTTTTCCAGCACCACTTTTGCCAACAATCCCAAAAATTTTACCTTGAGGAATCTCAAGCGAAACATTTTGAAGAGCTTCAATTGCTTTGTTAGCAATATGGTATGTTTTGGAAATATTGACAAAACGAATCATTTCACTTAACCCCAAAAATAAAAAACCACCGAGCAAAGCTTTGGTGGTTTATTGGCCAACGCTTTAGCTGCATTTATTATGCGCCCGCAAGCTGGTTCTCAAATCGGCGCTTAATCAATCATGATAATGAAACTTTTTAATTATTGCAAGCATTAAAGGCTAATTAAACCAAAATTAAGCAGGAATTCCTTGACCGAAAGAGCTTTCTAAGATAGCGTATCTTTTTATTTTAATTGATGGAGAATCCATAAAATGCCGAAAAAAGCACCTACCGAATTTGAAGAACCAAAACAAGCTGAATTTGATGAATGGCTTGCCGAAAATGAAATAGATTTATTTGATGACCATGAAGTTGATGAACACGCAGATGACTTATTACATACCATTAGCCATTTTGTTGCATCAGGCGTTGAATTAACAAGAATTGTTGTTGAAACAGAACGTTCACAAAATATTCCTTTAAAACGCCAAGATATTTTCGATATTTTTAATGCAGCGATGGAAAATGTTGGAAAAAGTATTCTTTCCATAGGTGAAGTTACTTCTACGGAAATGTAGTTTTTGAATCGAATGTGGTGCTGGGTTTTTAGCTGATAATTACCATCAAAATTGAGATAAAATTGACCCGCTAAGACTACCCAGCGCTATCCACAGTAGAAGCACACCTAAACCCTTTGAGTTATTTTTTTGTCTAAAAATGTATCTAATTGAGCCCACTATAAAACCAGCTAATAATAAAAACATGAAATAGCCAATATAAAGACCGATTGAACGACCCACAAGTTCCACTTTTGATGATATAAAGTAATTTCCATCCAGCTAGCTAAAACATAATCCCCAGTCCAATCGCTATATAATGCACGAAGCCTAGGTCACCTTTGAGTGGAAGTCCCGCAGAAAAATCAACTTCAAAATTTTTAGTAATAAGATATTGCACACCACCATCAAGAAGATAAGTAGGACCTACGCCCGGTAGAATTTGTGATTGACCATAGAGTTCGCCATATATTTGTAGTCTAGATTGTGGTTTCCAGGCTAGAACAAAATCTGGATTGAAGCTATTGAAGCGCTGACCGCCTAAACCTGATGGAGCTGTTTGCGTGGATACTCCTAATACAGTTGATAAAGTAATTTCCGATGTTATATTATAGGCGAATAGGGTATTAATCGTCGCACCATAACCTGTATTGCCAAAATATTGACTACCAGTTGGTAAGGTTACTGATATTTCGCCAGATAGAAGCCAGTTAGGAGTGTATACAAATTCATGTTTCATTCCCAAAGTAGGTGCATCAAAACCTGATGCATAATAGTTGAAATAATCTGGAAATATAAAAAAAAGTTCATTGTCGTTAGGTAAACCCAAACGTAAAACAGCTTCTGGCACGTCATAACCATGACCTGCATTCCCATTTAAAAGCTGATTGGCATAGCCCATTTCAAGCACCAGATGATTACTGGGCACCGTACAAGCGCTGTCTTGAAATGTTGGTCGATTTAATAAAGAAAGCAGGGCACCATCACCACCACAAGAATTCGCTCCAGAAAATCCTCTAGCGGTTAAAAGAAGTGATATCAGAATGGACCATAGTAATTTTTTCATGGCCAAAGAATATCGTAAAAGAACTATGGGGTCACGTCTTGAATCATAGCTTTTTTCACGTTTTGGGGGTCAGGTTGCAATAGTTATGAGAACCTGAGCCCCAAAACGTGAAAAAAGCTATGATTCAAGACGTGATCCTTTCATGAGCCCGTCATTTCGTTTTAATTATGATATTATTTCCTACAAATTTTACTTCATGATTTTATCTAGTTCATAGGAAATAGGATGCTAGCATTTGTCAAGAACAATATAGATCTAGATAGTCGAGTTGAAAATAATGCTGCTTGGTCTCATGGGGCCTTAGAATTACGAATAATAGTTTCAGAAGAGTCTTTTTAAATCGAGAGAAAGCACCTTAAATTAAATTGCAAGAAGCAGTCGATTCACTGTTGAATGAATCTGAGCCATCAGTCGATCTTAAAAGCCTAATGGACTTAATAAATGAGATACCTGAATCTTAAATTGATACTAAAATTTGGAATTCATGGCTTGAAAATTGCCGGGACACTTTGAATTAGCTCAATCCATTTATAAAAATATTAAGGGAGTGCAAGTTCAGTTATTTTGAATAACTGGCTTAGCCATTCTTGATTTTCCCAGAGATCGCCTGAAATTAATAAATGAGGTTTTGCGCCAGGGTAGGGATAATCTTCAACATAATCTTTGATGAAGTTTTTTCCTTTTGCAGTCGGTTTTACAAATAATTGATCATCACAAACAAATGCAACGACTTTTTCATTTAAGTAAATGGCATATTCACCGAACATTTTTCTAGTACGAAGGTTACCGATACCTGCAATTTGGTCGATAATAAAATCGACAGTACCTTGAGAAGATGACATGCTAAACTCCGTTTCAATAAACTAATTTTGGAGATTTATTGTAATAATCTAAAGGTTAATAAACAAGTAACACTTTTAATTTTTTGTCAATCAAGGTAATATCATTGTTGAACTATTTTAAAGTTAAATGTGTACGTTTGGAGTGATGATTATGAGTAAAACTAAGCGACTTATTATAGGCATTTCAGGCGCTTCTGGCATTCAATATGGTATTCGCCTGCTTGAAGTATTAAAAAAAGAAGCGATTGAAACACACTTAATTGTCAGTAAAGCTGCACAGCAAGTTAGACATTATGAATGTGAAACCAGTTTTGAAGCGATGGTTGAATTAGCCGATAAGTATTATAAATTTGAAGATATAGCATGCCAAGTCGCCAGTGGCTCTTATCATACGCTTGGTATGATCATAGCGCCGTGCTCCATGCATACTTTAGCTGAAATAGCACATGGATTTGGCTCTAATGCCTTAACAAGAGCTGCTGATGTTATTTTAAAAGAACGTCGTAAATTAGTACTGATGACTAGAGAATCACCTCTAACCGCTGCGCATATTGAAAATATGCTTAAAGTCACACAAATGGGAGGAATTATTGCGCCTCCTGTTCCTGCCTTTTACAATCAACCCAAAACGCTAGATGATATTATTAATCACAGTATCGGTCGAGTTTTAGATCTTTTTGATATAGAAAACGATATCGTAAAAAGATGGGGAGATTAAATAATTTGAATTATAAATGTTTCCCTGGAGTTTTTGTTTGCATGGTTTCAAGCAGATGATTAAGTTCTGATTTATTTATAGGGCGGTATTCAACAAATTCGTGTTCGTATCCTCTGTGCAACAAAGCATATAATTCACCTGATATAACTGTATGAGGATTTAATTCAACAAAACTACCCAAAGCATCTTTTATATTTTGTTTTGTTTCTGCATCGAGTTCTGGAAATGGTTGCCTTTCCGGTTTTGAATTTGTAGGTGTAACAGGTACATATTCTCGTGTAAGAGGATAACCATTATAAGCACATATAACAGCGTTTTGCATTTTTGTATCACTTAGGCTCATTTTAAAAGTAAATTTTTCAGGTGCTGCTTCAGAAATTGATTGTTGATATTCATCGAGTCTCTTAAGCGAAAAATTACCTGCAGGTAAATATTGCTGAATTCTTGGTATCACTAAGCATAGCAACACAAATTGCGAGCAGGTCATGTTACTTAAAGGTTGATTTGGTGAAGGCATTTTTTGTCGACTTGCGTATTTGCAATATTGGAAAAAAGGTATATTACTAGAAGAAGTTAAAGCAGTTTTTATTTTACACGTGGCGTCAAGCGTTGTTGAGCTGATACCTCTTTCTTTTACTTGCTGTTGAACTTCTTTGTACCTCATGCTTTCAACTTTAGATTGTGTTTGATAAGTTCCATCTACAACTTGTTTTAATTTGGAAAGTATATTGTAAGCACACAACCTTAAGTAATTATAATCAAGTAGATTTGAACGATCATAAGTATTACCAGCTGCGCCTATTTGACTTGATGTATTATCTTTTCCGAAAAAATAACGAACTTGTTCAATAATTTGATTTCTATATTCAGGTGAAAACCTAACAATACTATATAAGTAATCTGTACGAGTAGGTACTTCTATATACTCTTTGAGTGAACTATGAATTAACCCAAGGAGTACATTGTGCACGATATCATATGTGCTATCTTCTTCTTTCCAATAAATTACAACATGTTCATGGTTTTTATAATCTTCTGCATATCGAATAAAAATTAAATCACCGTTTTCTAAGCCATCAACTGCCTCATTAAGTATATTATGATACATTTTTACTCCTGAAAAATTAACAGGACTTACGAAAAACAATCCGTCATTGCGAGCGTAGCGAAGCAATCCAGTACAAGCTATCTATTCCAACGCAGTACTGGATTGCCACGGCCCGCAAAGAACGCGGGCCTCGCAATGACGACTCAATTTTTCGTAAGTCCAGATTAAATAATTTTATATGTATTGGTACACAAGAATAAAATAAATCTTAGCTAAAATAAATTGATTTTTATGTGCTATAAGAGGAGGGGAGAATGGTAGTTTCTTTGTAACATTTTTTAGGTTTAGATGTTAACTGATAAAGTATTAAAATAGGGTTATTTAAACTTCTATTAATTGCCTTTTATGGTAATATTTGTTGTGGGCATTGCAACTGGTAGAATTATTAGCTATACTACAAATGTAGCAACTTATAACTTTTGTAGGTGATTATATGGGTATACCAATACGAATTGATGAAAGTATTTACAATGATGCAAAACGCGTAGCAAGCGCAGAATGTCGCTCTATTCCAAACCAAATTGAATTTTGGGCTAAAATCGGCAAGTGTGCTCTTGATAATCCTGATCTTCCAATAGAGTTTATTCGTGAACTTTTAATATCTAAAAACCAAGACAAATCACTAGCTGAACCATTTGAGTTTGAGAAAGATAGTGACTAATATTACGATAAAACAAATGCCCGCTTTTAGAAAAGCATACAAAAAACTCCATTCTAATCATAAGTCAAAAGTTGATGCTGCCATTCGAATGATTATTAAAAATCCAAATATTGGTGAAGAAAAAAAAGCTGATTTAGCAGGTGTTTTTGTTTATAAATTTAAAATACATCATCAAGAAATATTATTAGCATATGAATGGGATGAAAAACAGCGATTATTATTATGTCTTGGTGTTCATGAAAATTTTTATCGCGATTTAAAAAAACGAAATTAGCTAAAGTAATATGATTAGCGTTCAATAATGCTAACGATTCAATGGTACTAATTTCTGGATCTGACCCTTTTGCGTGACCTCTAGGGGCCCATTTTTGCGAAATGCGAAGATGTCTCTGTATCAGAATCATTTTTCTCTTGGGCATGAATAGTTCTTTGGAGCCAGCTTGTAAAACTTTTTATTGGATTTTGAATAGCAAAGTCAAGTCCATCAGACAATAACTGATTAAATTCATACTGAATGTGTTTAAGATATTCATCTAAGCTTAAATTTCTGTAACGATGGTGAGTTTGTTCATCGAACCAAATTGCCCATCGATCTAATAATAGTTCAATATAATAATTTTGAATGTTCCTTAGTTCTGACTCGTGAAGGTCATCTAAACGATAGAGCATGTTTGTTAGTAATGATTTAACTTCCTTCATTTTGGGATGGTCAGATTCTAAGAAAGATTTTGTATTAGTTTCAATGGTTGGTTTATTAAGTAAAACTGCTTTTAGTTTTTCACAATCCATTTCAAGTAGTCTGATTCTAATATTTTCTAAACCGATAAAAAACCGTTCCAGAGCAATCTTATAAATTGCAGTTTCTTGCTTAGATGCGGTTTTTCTACGTTCTGAGTCTTCTAAAACCATTTTCGATCGACAACTATGAAGGGTCTCTAGAAAATCTTCTTCTTTATGAAGATCAAGCAATTTATTATTACGAACAAGTCTAGTTATAAATGGATCATTCATACACAATATCATTTGACATGTTCCGGGTTGACCTTGTCGACCGGCTCTACCATAACCTTGTTCCTGAACACGAATATTTTTAGGATAAAAGGTAAAAATAACATGTAGGCCACCTGCGTCACGGCTTTCTGATGACAGAATAATGTCCGTACCGCGTCCAGCCATGTTTGTTGCTATTGTGACTTGTTTTGATTCACCAGCTTTAGCGATAATATATTCTTCATCTTCTTGTTGTTTTTCGTTAAGTAAAAGATGTTTTATGCTGCTATTATTTAAAATATTTGAGATTCTACAGCTATCATCTATCGTTGAACATATAACCAGGACGGGTCGTCCTTTTGATTGTTCAAATTTGATGGATTGAATAAGTGATTCGGCTTGTAAATTATCGTTTTCAAGTAATTTTGAGTTTATTGGTTTACGTAAGCAGCTTTTATGAGATGGGACATCAAAAGAAGAAACATTATAAATTTCCGCAATTTCAGAACGTTCGATATCCTCTCCCATGGTGCCAGTTAATCCATAAACGTTTTTATATAAATTGAAGAACGCAGGATGTGATAAGGCAGCTACGGTATTACTTTCTACTTCAGGAAAAAGACCATGTTTGACTTCGACAAATTCATGTAGTCCATTCGACCATCTGCTCCCCCTCATTAATCTTCCGGTATTATCTGGATCAACAATAACAATTTCTTTTTTATTTGGATCTTCTTCAGAGTTGATTAGTACATAATCCTTATCTAAAGTATATCTATATGCATTACGAGCACTGTCTTGCCAGTCTTTTAACTGTTGTTCAGAAAACTCTTCAACTTGGTTAGAAAATTTTCCATTTTGATAGCTTGCTAGATATGCTTTTAAAATTTGAGGTGGAACATTAGAAAACAAAAGTGGGTTTTCAAGAAATAACTGCCAGAGGGGATAATATGCCCAGGAATAATCTTTGGAGGAGGGGTTTGCAATCCTTGCAGAATTTAAGGCTGTATCAATAAAAAGATTATCAACTTCATCAACAATCACCACATCAAAAGGGCGCTTATTTTTTTCGCTATTTATTGTCGTATACCTGAGATTTTTATTATATATTGCATCAAATAAAAGTGAAAACTCGAAATCTACATTTGTTCCAAACAGCACTTGAGCGTCAAAATCCTGTGGCTTGAAATCTTCGTGATTTATATAAGAAGAAGAAATTCCGAAATAATGATAGAAATTCTGATATTTCAAATGATCTCGTTTGGCTAAATAACTATTAGATGTGATGACATCTACAATACGACCTTGGCATGCAAGGAAAGTTGTTAAAATAGTTGTAAGTGTTGATTTACCTTCACCTGTTCTCACTTGTGCAATTCTACCTTTGTATTTGTCAGGGACGTTTAGTATTGCTAAGACACTAAAAATTTGGGTGTTATAGGGCAAAATTCCAAAATTTAGTCGAATTGCAAGTCGAATTAAACTAAGTAATCTCAAACTATTTTCTGGGTTATGTGCTAGGTTTTTACCTAAAATTTTTGCCTGGTGGCCGAGTGTTTCTATTGATAGTCCTTTATATTCATTTGAAAAGGACAGTATTGCATTGTAGTCTAGTGCAATTTTATCAACTTCAGCTTTTGAGAGCGGGAACTTAAGCAAATCAGATTGATTTATGAAATCCTGAATTAAGCTTTCTAAATTTTTTTCAGGAAATCTTAGTTCAAGATCATATTGATGTAAATATTTGAGCTTTTCATAAAGATCATGTAAGTTTTTCGAATGTTTTAGGATGCTTATACTGCTTGAGAAGAATTTATATATATTTAGGTCTTTTACAGTTAACGTTTCTTCCAGCCAAGTGTCAGATAAATCATGGCCGTGAAGGATTTTTATGTATTTTCCATTTTTATAAGCGTCTATGAGGTTAGCTGGATCATAATGTTGATGAATAGCGGATGTATCTAAAGAGTATAAGGTCGTACAAAAATTTATGAAAGGAAAATACAAAATAAAATCAACAGTTCTGGGACCTTGTAATGAGATCAAAAACTTATTGTCAGGATCGTCTTTAATTCTCGTTAATCTCAAATTTTGACTATATTCCTTAGCATTGAGTACTGGTTCATTACTCCATTTTGGATTTAATGAATAGTTTGGAACTGAGTCCCAGGCGTTTTTTTTTATATTGTAGAGATAAATTACTAGTTGGGACTTTAATCTTGATGCAAATAATATTATTTCTAGATCATCTGATTTGTCAATTTGCAAAGATGAGTAATGATCTTTTAAAGTATAAGTTGTCTGTACAGAAAGAAGGCTTTCTATTGGGGGTAAATAAGAGCTAGAATGATTCCAGGAAAATGGCTTAGTATTTAGATCAAGCTCGTATATATGTATCCCGTCATTTTGTGGAATCGTCATCAAAATTTTGTTTTTTTCAGAAGAAGATTTAACAGATAATAGAATATTATGATAATACACGGGGTCATTTAATATATATGCCAAATTATCATTTATATTAGCTGCGGACCAGCCGAAGTTTTTTGAAGCATAATTATACCAACACACACAGGATTTTAAAGTCGTATCTGTAGCAGAATCTCTATATAAAGCAACAAAAATCAAGCAATCTTCCTGATTTATACTGGCAGAAGCTATACTTATTGATTTATAAGAGCCTTCTTCATTGTAGGGTGCTGAGGTCCAGTACCCATTAAATGCTTTTGAATCTTCAATAGAATTATTTTTAGGATTATATATAACAAGTTGTACTATGTCGGCAGCTCTGGTTAATATTATCAGTTTATCTTCGCCTTTAATGTTGATAATTTTCCTTTGTAAAGATTCAAAGTGACCTTTATCCTGTATGCTTACTTTAAAATTGACTTCACTGCTACGCATAGTTTTCTCATCGTGCGTTCTGAACATAATTCCATCAGAAGATAATTGCGACTCACTCGATTGATAGATATTAGTGACTTTTAAAAGGTGCCCTTTGCTCGTTGAACTATAGATCGTTGTAGGGTTATCAGATTTAGGATCAGCTGGTTTCGAAGATTGCTTAAAGGTTTTATTTTCTCGCTGAGCTTGAGCTGAAAAGGTAAATATAACATCATTTAAAAAAAGATTAAAATTTTATAAAAAATGTTTTTCTTTTTGTTTATTTTT
>JBFWPS010000027.1:0-13132 GCA_050249855.1 Gammaproteobacteria bacterium | reverse complement strand
TTCTGTGGATGTAATAGAAAGATTAACAGGTAAGACACAAACTCAATCGACGAATATCGCTTCTGAAATTATTAATGATATGACTATTGCAACCCATTACCCACCCATTATTTTAAATCGACTTGGTTCTCTTGAAGTACTTCAAAAGCTCGAAGAGCTTAATACCTTGATTCGTGCTGCACGTGCAGAAGCCGGTTGATCTTTTTAGAACAAAGCTTCTGGGCATCTAAATTGTTCAATAATATTTGGTATAAATGGATTAATTAAATTTTCTGTTTGTAATTGAAATTGTGCAGCGAGATTATTATTAACATTGAAAGTAATAATATAACGCTTCGGATCATTTGTTGTTTGAATACCTGTGTCGTTTAATAATCTAAATAATGCAAATGTCCCCGATTTTTCATTTGATACAACAGGTTGATTATTGTTTGCGTAGATATTTAAAGAAACACGATCTTGTTTTGCTGGCCAAGTGAAATCGGCTTGCATATGTTTGCCCGGTGTTATTATGAGAGGCTTTTCACCAAAATTTAATTCTATTTTGTTAATAACGGGTTCAACAGAAGTTGCAGTCAATGTGAAATGGAAATCAAATTTATTATCTGTAAAAAACATTTGTCTAATGATACGCGCACGTTCGAATAGTTGTGGCAAAGTAGTGTCTGAAGCAAAAGCTTGATTATTGATATTACGCCATTGCCATTGTATGGACGAGGTATCTATGAATGGGCTAAGGTAATGCTCAAAAAACTTGGAAAGTATGCCCTCAGATGAAAAGAATTGTTCGAAGTCTGATAAGCTTATATCTGCTGTTGAAGTGTTAAACACAGGATAATGATTATTAATAGCTGTATTATAAAATGGAATTACTTCTTGCTGCCAACGTTCATTAATATAATGATGTGCAAGATCTAAAATGTTAGCCCAGGTATTTTCAGCTGTTTTTTGTAACCAAGTTTGAATCAATGGTGATTGTCCGGATGGTAAATTAAATAAAGTGTTTAATGGGTCTGATAAGTTTTGTCTTTTTGCATGCAATGCTGCGAGTTCAAAACCCATTTGTGCTTGATTACTTGTATCATTTAATACTTGTAAATATTCATATAATTGTTTGAAGTTGTTAATAATCGAGTTAAATTGTTTTGGATCGGATACAACTTGAGATAAACCAACGATCAAAGTTTGAAACATAGGTGTAATTGTTTTATCAATATCTTCTTTTACATAAGTACTTAATTCAGGTGCTATTCTTGTAGCAAGGCTAATAAGTTGAGGACCAGAAACATTATTAACAATAAATTCAATTTTTTCTTTTAAAGCAGATGGATTATTAGTGTAAAACTTTAACTGTTTTAAAATATCAGATAATTGTTTAGGGTTATAGAATGTTTCAGAGATAAAATGATTCCAATAATTTCCATAATCTTTAAAATAAAGTTCTAATATTTCTATTTGTAGATGTGAGAGGTTATGATTTTCATGTTGTTTCACAAAACTTAAATGTTCATCAATGGTTAGTTCACTTAAATTGCTTAGGAATTTTTGAAAACCATCTTTGGTATAAACAAAAGGGACTCCTTGCGTCACATTTGAAACATTAACAGGGTTTGTTTTATCAATGAGGTTTAAGTAAGCAAAATAAGCTGTAGGAATATTTGATAAAATACTATGTGCACGTTCAAATGCAAAATCATTTCTTTTTACAGAAGCAGTTCGAATAACGCCTAGTTTTTTAATTGCAGCGTAAATATTGTTTCGATCGCTATCTGTTAATTTGTTCCAATGATTCATTGCCCATATGGTTAAATCATTATTGGGTGTTTTATTTTCATGTGTTATCTGCCAATAAGCTTTATGTGCTTGATAAAGTCGTTTAGGATCAAGCTCGTTTAACAGATCATTTTCCAATTCTTGTTTGACTTGTAATAAAAGTAATTTTGAACTGATTTTATCAATTTTTTCAGTCAAAATACGATGACTACCCGGGTGAAATAAATGTAATCTTGAATTATTAGCTTGTTGGTTATCATGATCAAGTGTGTTAAGTGCATTAAAATATCGCAAAGTTTGATGAATAGTAGTTTTCTTTTGATTCACGCTAGCTAATTCTGATTCTAATTTTCTTACGTTATCTTTTGCGCTATTAATAATAGTTCTTTCTGATTGATATTGCCAAGTCACTATACTTAACGTGAATAGTACAAATACAGCAGCGCTAATAGTAGTAATTAACTGAGATTTCGTAAGTTGATTAAATCGATATGACTGTAGCCATTTTTCAGAGTTGGTTTTTACAACCTCTGCAGATGTTAGTAAATCAGAAACAAAACTTTTGATGAAATAGGGTCGTGAAATATATGTTAATGCTGTGATGTATGGTTGTTCTGTAAATTCGTATGATTGAGATAATGATTGTAACAGTAAATCACACGAAAAAGTTGTTTGTAAAGAACTAGTAAAATATACACCCTGTGGTTTAGTTACATCACAATAAAGTGTTTTTTCACCGATTTCTTCTAATAAAAAAGCAATGGCATCTTGCAATGTTTCTAACTGTAGTGGAAATTCATTGATTATTGTACGCTTAGTTAAATTACGTTCATTGTTTAGTCGGTTAATAATATGTGCATTCAATTGCTTTAATAATTTGTCAAAATTAATGTTAAAAATATCCGTTAGTGTTTGATTGATCCCCAAGTCATTTGAATTATTGTCATTTTCTAAAGAGCATCCAAGACACTGAGTGCGTTCATCACTACGTAGATCATCAAAAAATTCACTGAACCCTTGTATAAAATCACATTTAGTGATTAAAAAATAAAGAGGTGGTTTTATTCCCAATGTATAACAAAATTCTAAGATAATTCTTTTATGTTCATAAATAATTGATAAGTCAATTTCATTTTTTAAACTTACTAAAAAACCAACATCTACAAAATATGTTATTGAGCAAACAGATAAATGTTTCTTTTGACGACGTAATAGCTTTAATAGATATTGCCATTTAGCTGGGTTTTTAAGGTCATTTTCGGTAGATAAAAAGGTACTTGGAATTTCTAATATAATGCCTTTTTTATCTATCCACCAATGACAATATTCACTGGGTTCATATTGCCATTGATGGTTTTCAGAAAATGGTTGGTCATTAATTAAGTTTTTCTTATAGTTTTTGATTCCAGGGACAATTAAATCGAAATTTACTTCAGCATGTTTTAGTAAGCTACTTTTACCAGTATTTTCTTTGCCAATAAATATATGTACTGGGAAGTTTTTTAGTTTATGTTGTGAGATATATTTTAAAACTTGTTGCCAGTGTCTATCAATTACTAAAAATTCTTCTTGCATAATAACAAGATCTCCCAATTATATGTAAAGCAGGGCTATCGATATAAGCACCTATAAAATATAATGCTGATCTAAATTAGTTGATATTGTTTCTAAGTGTGCGACTATTTTTGATGTAAGATGTCCTAATGAGAACATCGTAAATATGAAAGCAGCAACAATTAAAAACAAACTGATAATGCTTGTTTGTATGACGTAAGGATGTATTTTTTTTACTTTGGTAGTTTGCATTTTGATAGGAAGTGGCATTGACAAAGGTTTTAATTCTTGTCGTTGTTTACGAATACGCTGAAAAAGTGCATCCGTAATATCTTCCAATTTGGTCGTTTCTTGTTGTTGATATTTACCTTCAAATCCCAAACGTAAGCAAATGTATATTAACTCAAGTAAGTCAATATGATGTGCGGGTTCTTCGCTAATACGTTCTAAAATAACAAAAAAACGCTCTCCTGCATTATCTTCACGTTGGAATGTATTGAGAAGACGTTGTTGCCAATCATTTTTTTGACCCCAGCTAGTTTTCATAATCGTTTCATCAATGGTTGCACATAATAGATAGCGAGCAACTAAAATAGCTTCCGAACGATATTCTAGCTTTTGCGCTTTCGTTTCAAAAACACGAACTTCGTGTACAAGACGTTCATATAATTGGTTGATGTTTTTATAAGAAGCTGTGCGTTTTAGGCGTCCGATAATAACAATTAATCCAGAACATGCAGTCATGAGGGGATTAATACCAGTTTCACTTGTAATAATTAAACTACGATAATAAGAATCATGATTTTTGAGACTACTGCGCAATGTTGGCGGAGCTGATGCGCGTTGAAAATGACGATCACGATTAACAGATGCTGTATTCAGTTTGAATGTATTTGATGTATTGGCTTGGTGTGTTTTCATGGCTAATTTTTATTCTATCAATAGGGGTTGGAATAGGCATCATCATATCTTAAATACTTTGTCTATGTCCATCGGGTTTCCAGGCAGGCGCAATGACATTAGGCATTTTTGAACGATTCAATAAACTGGCCGCGGTGAGTGTATAGTCACCAAAGCGAGCGTTAATTTGATCCAATACAACATTTTTTTTGTCTGATTTTAGGTCAGTTTTTGTAAATAAATCAAGTTGTGTTGGGCGTGCTTCTGGGTCCAAGGCCGTTACTTGAATATGCCAAACGGGTTCATGTTCCCAGGCATCTAATAAAATTTTTTTAGCATAGTAGTAAATAGTACCAGCATCATTGCTAGGAATTGGTAACTGCATGTGATCGCCCAACCAACCAAATTCGTAGCTGCGTAAGCCCACAAAAAAATATTGTGCTTTCATATGATGCCTTCTTAAACGAGTGGCTAATTTATCACACATATGACGTAAATAGGTCCAAACAATATTAGGTGTTGTTGTATTAGGAGGCATGACTTTCCCATGTCCCATTGATTTTGGAGCTGCAACACTCGTGTGCACTGGATCTGGATCGGCGCCTTGACACATGTACCAAATTCTTTGACCTAATGGCCCAAAACGTTTTGTAAGAATACCAATAGGTAATTTTTCAATTTGACCACAGGTGTATACACCATATTTTGCTAAAAAATTACCAATCCCTGCTGCAATACCGCATAATTCGGTCACTGGTACATGGCTTAATCGTTCTTTAGATTCCCAAGGTGGAATGACTATAAAGCCATTCGGTTTTTGTAATTTAGCGGCATATTTTGCAGTTGTTTTGTCGCCACTAATACCAATAGAGCAACTTAAACGAGAAACATCATAGACAAGCCTTTGTGCCATGCGGGCAATACGAACTGGATTGCCATAGAGCATTTGACAGTGGGTTACATCTAAAAAAGCTTCATCAACTGAAAAAATTTCAATATCAGGCGTAATTTGAATTAAATTTTTCATAATTTTACGTGATATTTGTGTATACCGCTCAGGTCTGGAAGGTCTTTGAATAATTTTAGGACATAATTGTTTGGCGTCTCTTAAGCGCATGCCTGTTTTAATACCGTAAGCACGTGCTTCATAAGAACAAGTAATGATGCAAGTGCCTTGTATGCCATTGGTAACAGCGACTGGTTTGTGACGTAAGTCAGGAAAATCCAGTTGTTCAATTGAAGCAAAAAAAGCATTCATATCAATTAATATAATGGCGCGAGGCCAGTATAAGGGGCAGATATTTAAATCATTGGGCGTATTCATAATGGATTCTCTTCTGGCAGTCTTATTTTAATCAATATAATAGAGAACAAAATGAGAAAAAACAAGTGCTTATACCATTCCTTGAGCACCAAGACGCCACTTCACTGCAGCAATGGTAAACGGGATAATGAGATTTTTAATATTGGCATTTTTGCGAAGCGTTGTTGTGGCTTCAATGAGTGTTGCACCGGAGCCAGTATAATCATCCAATAATAAAATAGTGCCGCTAGGTAAAATGACACTTTCGTCAGATTGCATTAATTTATTTACATTTTCACGACGTTGATCGTTATTTAAAAGTTCACCTTGTCTTGCAAGTGGTAATTTTTTCCATGAAAGATAATTTAATAATACAGGAACGTTGAGTTTTTTTGCTATAAAATTCGCAATGGATTCACGCGCATGCCATGTACGAGAAGGAATGACGATGATAGAGCCAAACTGTTGATGCGTCATTAAATTTGATAAATGCATTTCAATAAGTTGATAAAGCTCTTGCGTTAAACCTAAATTATTATTCTGGTTGTTTGCACGATGTTTCATAAAATAAATAAAGTCATTATTTCTTAACTTACCATCTAATATTGAAATCCCTGAAGCAATATTTAAACTAGGAATCGCTCGTATAACACAGCCTTTATTTGCAAGCCAATGATTGATGGAGGCGAGAGTGTTTGGATTGGGTAATATTAATTTTTGTGGGGAACATATACTACAATGACCACATTTGTTAGCTTGAACATCACCTAAAGTATTACGTAAAAATTGCATCAAACAATGTTGCTTTTGTTCTGCATAGTAAAGCATGTTTTTTAATTCGCGTGTTCGAACAACATATTGTGTTTCATATCTTTTTAAATCAGGGATGCCGTATTTTTTTGTTTTTAAGTAAACTTGCGAACCATTTTTAGATAATTTTTCTATAAAATCTTGTTCTATGAGTTCTGCTAAAGTCACATTGACTAGAGTTGGATGCATGCCAGTTAATTGTTTAATATGCATTAATTTCAATGGATGATTTGAATTTTCAAGCGATTCAAGTATACGTTGAAAATGGGTTGCATTCGGTAGAGCAGAAACTATAAAATAATTTTGTATTTTTTTATCACTAGAATTATAGATCAAAATACCTTGAGCTGGTAAACCATCTCTTCCACAACGTCCTACTTCTTGATAATAAGCAGTAATCGAACCTGGAACGTCAAAATGAATAATAAAACGCAAATCAGATTTATCGATTCCCATGCCAAGTGCATTAGTAGCAGCAATTATCTTAAACTTATTATTTAGAAAATCTTGTTGTAATTGTCGCTTTTTATCAGGAGGATATCCTGCATGATAACTTGCGGCACTTAAACCGCGAATCTGTAAATAATCTGAGACTATTTCAGTATTTTCTTGCGTAGCACAATAAATTAATCCAACACCCGGTAATTCTTTAATAAGGAGGTCTAACAAAGCAAGTTTTTCAGCCATAGAATTTGCATTTAATACAGAAAGCTTTATGTTGGGTCTATCCATGCTTTCACGATAAGTAGTAATTTCTTCAGGGCCGTTTAAAAACTGTTTTTTAATGTCATTTTCAACTTGAAAATTTGCTGTGGCCGTTAATCCTAAAATCTTTAAATCAGAAATTTTTTTATTTAGTGTTTTGATTAAATGACTAATTTGACGATAGCTAGGACGAAAATCATGACCCCAAGTAGAAATGCAGTGTGCTTCATCGACTACAATTAAGCTAATTTTTAAATTCAGCAAAAAGTCGAAACGATCCACGTGGTCTATTTGTTCGGGGGCGATAAATAAAATTTTAATATGACCATTCATGGCAGCAACCCGTGCAGCGTTATTTTCAGATTCAGTTTGATCTGAATTAATACTTGCTGCGGCGATGTTAAAACGTTCCTTTAGCTGAGTTAGTTGATCACGCATTAAAGCAATTAATGGTGAAATAACAACAACTAGACCTTCTAGTAAAACGGCTGGTAATTGATATAAAAGCGATTTTCCATGTCCAGTTGGGAGGATACAGAGCAATTTTTTTTGCGTGAGTAAAGTGCTGATTGCTTCAAGCTGACCAGGGCGGAATGTTTTAAATCCAAATTGATTTTCCAGAATAGTCTGTAAGGCATTATTATCGATATTTTTCATGTAAAATTATTGCCTTTATTATTACATTGGAATTTTTCCAGGATTTAAAATATTATTTGGGTCAAATTGTTTTTTAATTTGTTGCATAAGTTTTAATGTTGCAGGATTCATTTCACGAGAAACAAAAAATTGTTTTTCTATTCCAATTCCATGTTCGCCTGATAATGTACCTTTTAAATTTAAAACCAAAGTGAAAATTTCATCCAGGCAATTTTTAGCATTTGTGTTTTGTTTTGCATCATGGGCATCGAATAATAAATTAACATGTATATTACCATTACCTGCATGACCAAAATTTACAATAGTAATCTCATATTTTTTTGACAAATTTTCAACGCCATTAATAAATTGTGGGATATTAGATACAGGTACTACGATATCCTCATTAATTTTATTAGGAGCAATGGTACGTAGTGCTGGTGATAAAGCTTTTCGAGTTTGCCAAATTTTTTTAGTGGCTTCAGGGGTATTAGTAATTTCAAGGTTTAATACATCAAATTGTTTTAATAAGTCAGTAATTTTTTTAGTTGCTTCTGAAAGAATACTTTGTAAGCCATCAATTTCAATGATTAACATTGCTTTTGCATTGATTGGAAATGTGACTTTTGCATAGTCAGAAATCATTGCTAAAGCTTTTGAATCTACAAATTCAAGCGCACTAGGCGTTATAGATTGTCCCATGATACTTGAAATAGCACGTGAAGCGGTTGTTAAATCATTAAAAAATACTTGTAATGTAATACTAGATTCAGGCAAAGGAGTTAATTTAAGGATCGCTTCAGTAATAATGCCCAATGTTCCCTCAGAGCCAATCAATAAGCGTGTAAAATCATATCCAACAACCCCTTTAGTTGTATAAACGCCTGTTTTTATAAAGTCACCAGCACCTGTTATCGCGCTAAGGCCTAAAGTATTTTCCCGAGTTGTTCCATATTTGATGGCATGAGGTCCTGCTGCATTGCAAGCTAAATTACCGCCGATAGTACAGTAAGCACTACTTGAAGGGTCCGGCGCCCAAAAAAAGCCATGTTTTTTCGCCGCTTGTTGTACAGCCTCATTAGTTACACCTGGTTCTGCAATGAGGACTCGGTTATCAGAATCAATCTGAGTAATTTTATTCATGCGTTCTAGAGAGAGTAAAACGCCTCCTTTTAAAGGGATGGCAGCACCAGTTGTGCCTGTACCACGTCCACGTGGTGTGATAGGAATTGAATATTGATTACAAAGGTTTAGAAGCACCGTAATTTGTTTGGCATCTGTAGCAAATACCACACATTCAGGTAAATGTTGATGTCGACTATTATCGTAGCTATAAGCAACGCATTCAGCAGAATCTGTTAAAATATTTTCATTAGGCAATGATGCACTAAGTCGTTTCAAAAACGATTTGAAATCATACATAATCAAGTAATTTTACAACTTTTTGAACACCAGCAACGCGTCTTGCAATATTAACTGTTGTATCAGCTTGGCTGGGGGTAATTGTTCCCATAAGGTAAACTGTGCCATTTTCTGTGACTACTTTTATTTTACGGCTCGGTAAGTTTTTCACAACGGCTAACTGGCTTTTAATCTTTGTTGTGATCCATGAATCACTTGATTGAGTTAAAGGAGAAGTGGCTCCAGAAATTTTGATATCATTATAAACGTGTAAAACACCAGGGATCCCTCTAACCAATTCTTCTGCTTCAGTTCTTTGTTGAGGTGAAGTCACTTGACCTACTAAAAGTACTTTTTGGTTTTTAGTTGCAGCCAATAATCTAGTGTTTTTTAGATTTGGATCTGTTTTGAATCGTCTAAAAGCCTGATTAGTAATATCGGTATCATGATAAAAATTTTGAAAAGCCGTATATTTTTTTAGAGGTTTTGTATGACTAGTATGTTTTGGTTTACCAACTGATACGCAAGCTTGCAAAGTTAAACAGCAGATTAGAAAGACTATAATTTTTTTCATAACGTCTCCTGTCCAAATAATCGATGATCTATTAAATCACATAAACAATGTAGTATGAGTAAATGCGTTTCTTGAATTCTTGAAGTTTGATGCGCTGGTACACGGATCTCCACATCATTTGATTGTAGCTTTGTTGCAATTATGCCACCATCACCACCGGTTAAAGCAATAATATGTAGACCGCGATTCTGTGCTGCATTAATTGCATGGACTACATTTGAAGAATTACCACTAGTTGATATAGCTAACAATACATCTCCGTTTTGGCCTAGGGCTTTAATTTGTTTAGCAAAAATTTCTTGGTAACTGTAATCGTTTGCAATAGAAGTGATTGTTGAAGTATCGGTTGTAAGTGCAATTGCCGGTAGACTAGGTCGCTCACATTCAAAACGATTTAATAATTCAGCAGCAAAATGTTGGGAGTCAGCGGCAGAACCTCCATTCCCGCAAGCTAAAATTTTGTTGCCAGCAAGAATACGATCGACCATGATATTTCCTGCTTCAATAATAATAGCAGGTAATTGATCGGCAGCAGCAATTTTTGTTTGTATGCTCTGACTAAAATTATTTTTAACGCGTTCTATTAAATCCATAATATACTCGAGTTTAAATCAAATGCATTTTGAAACCACTCAATATGCATTTTTTTGTTTAACAACGTTAAGGCGATAACATCAAATCGTACATTTCTTTTTAAATAGGCTTTATTTTTTTGTAAATAATAGCTTGATGTTCTGATTAAACGTTGTTGTTTATTATAGTCAACAGTTTCTTGACTATCTCCATAATAATTGTTTCGACGATAACGCACTTCAACAAACACTAGATTCATTTTATCTTCCATGATTAAATCAATTTCACCAAGTTTGCAAATAAAATTTTTAGTAATTAATCGCAATCCTTGCTTGGTTAAATAATCACATGCGATTGCTTCAGTCGCAAAACCAATAGCACGCGAGTGCTTTGTTCTATGAACGTCCATGTTCATGCTCCTTAGTTGTAATGCCCCCTCACCCTAACCCTCTCCCTCAACAAGTTGGGGGAGAGGGAGCGTTTGGCATTTTTAATTTAAATTATATCCCTGTAACTAACCCATCTCTAAACTTAGCCCATGATAATTGGCGTAAAACTTGTTGATTGTTAACGTATAAAGTACCAGTTGCACCATTATAATTTGCACCGGGTGTTGTAGCGAGCTGGCTTAATTGATTAACAAGGGCATAAGCATCAATTCCCAAAGCATATAAACGAATAGGATTCACAAATGGATCTGGTGTGCTTCGATTCAGCTGTTGGCTCGCTGTTTGTAACTGTGGATTATTATTAATAATCCAAGGGAAATCACCAAATTGAACACCATCCATATCACGATAAGTAGCTTGATCAGGTGTGCCTTGGTAAATTGAAGCGATAGAATAAGTTGGAATATCACCTAGATAATAAAAATGTAACATTGGAATAATCTGTTGTGCTTTTTGTGGGGTTGCTACAACAAAAATAGCATCAAAATCTTGACGTCTTTGTGCTTGGCAATTATGTTTGTTACGAGGGCATGGAACAACTTGAAAATAATCGCGAATAGTTGCATCAAAATTTTCATTATCACTGTATGCAATATTTCCAACAACTTTTCCACCTTGTTGTTGAAAAGTTTTTACGTAAGCATTAGCAATAGTGGTGCCCCATGTGTTTTTAGGATAAATCAAAATTGCTTGATGGTGCCCATCACGTAAAACACGATCAGCTGTCTGCATTGCTTCATTAATAGGTGATAACCCAAATTCATAAAAACCTTGCGGTAATTGTCTAGCTTCTTTAGGGTAGTTTAATGCAATCACAGGAACTTGAGGTGCTAATTTTGCAAGTTGGTTCACTTCGTCTTTTTGTAAAGGACCTACAATAATATCAGCATTCTCAGCCATCGCATTTTGATAGAGATCGCGAATGGAACGACCACTTCCTGTATCATATACACGAACGATTGTTGGAGAATCCGTGGTTGGTTTTACACTGTAATAAGCACTTAAAAAACCATCGCGTACTGCTTTACCGGCAGAAGCGTAGGGTCCAGATAATGGAACCATCAATGCAATATGTTTTGGATTGGATTGCAAGGTCTTAGGTGGCGAAGATTGGCTTGTTTGAAAGCTGGCGACGCCGGCACAACTAGTTAATAATAACAAGCTTAAAATAAAAGAAATCATTTTGGGCATTTTTTGTACCTCGAATGGGGTTTAAATCAAAACTGTTAAAGGGGAGATGATAGTGGCAATAAAGAAACAAAATCAAGGTGTAATTTATGTTGTGGCTACCCCAATTGGTAATTTATCTGATTTTAGTTTGAGAGCCCAAGAGATTCTAACCAAAGTTGACCTCATTGCTGCGGAAGATACTAGACATAGTTCACATTTGTTGGCGCATTTTAATATCCAAAAACCCTTGATTGCTTATCATGAATATAATGAACCAGTCTGCAGCAAGCATTTGTTAGATCGCGTTTTGCAAGGAGAAAATATTGCATTGATATCGGATGCAGGCACTCCATTAATTAGTGATCCAGGTTTTCGTTTGGTACAACAAGCAAAACAAATGCAGATTAAAGTTATTCCAATCCCCGGACCATGTGCCATTATCACCGCATTAAGTGCTAGTGGTCTTGCATGCGATCGTTTTGTTTTTGAGGGGTTTTTACCAGCACAAAAAACGCAGCGAATAAAACATTTACAAACATTAATTTCAGAAAAACGCACAATTATTTTTTATGAATCTCCACATAGGATATTAAAAAGTTTAGAAGATATGGAAGCGATATTTGGTTCAGAAAGAAGCGTTGTTATAGCACGTGAATTAACAAAGAAATATGAAACGATTAAACAGGATACTTTAATAAAAATCATTAAATTTTTAAAAGAAAATGAAGAACAACAAAAAGGTGAGTTTGTGGTTCTAATTTCCGGGACATTTGAAGAAAAAAAAGAAGAACAAAATATTCATTGGCAGACAATTTTAAATGAATTAATGACGGAGATACCTTTAAAACAAGCTGTTGCATTAACAGACAAAAATACTAAGCATAATAAAAATCAAGTATATAAATATGCACTAGAAAAAAATAAATAATAAAATTTTATTTCCATCGTTTAATAAATATGATAGAAAATAATTCTATTATAATAATCTGCATGTGAAATTAAAGGGTGAATAGATGAACAGAATATTACGCTTTGGTACATTGTTTATAAGTTTGATATTATTAGCTGCTTGTACATCTATGAATAATTCATCTTTATTGGATGGTCCACCTAAACACGATGTTAATGAATCAAAAGTACCTGATGCTAAACCACAGGTAGAACCACGTAGTAAATATGGTAATCCACCTTCTTATGTTGTGCACGGTAAACGTTACCATGTTCTAAAATCAAGTCATGGTTATCATGAACGTGGTGTTGCTTCTTGGTATGGCACAAAGTTTC
>JBFWPS010000026.1:0-13163 GCA_050249855.1 Gammaproteobacteria bacterium | reverse complement strand
CACGCGCCAAACTCCACCCCTCCCCCTCGCACCTCGCGGACAATACCGCCCCAAGCAGCGGCAGAAGTAAAATAAAATTGATGAGAATTCACTGATTAAATAAGGCAAAAGCTTCTAGTAAGAAACGTTAACTTAATAGAAAGCTTTTAAGATAGGGTAGATGTTCTACTATTTCTTTGTCAATGAAGGCAATTCCATGCCAGTAGCGCCTTCTAATGAGTCTCTACCTGCTGCATGCTCAGTCATATCCATAGTTTTTTTACCAACATCAATTGGAGTTTGCACTATGCTTTTTAACGCTCCCCCAATATCCCCACTCATTAATGCTTCTCCGGTGTCTTTTCCTAAAAGTTTTTCAGTCCCTTCCATGAAGTCATCAGCCCCTCCTTGGACGTCGGATTTTACACCCTTCATTAATCCGCCCATTAGGTCATCGTCTTTATCTGGCATGACTAATACTCCTATATTTTGAATGTATAAAATAAGTATAGAAGTAAAATGAAAATTTTCAAATGGAAGGAATTATTTTTAGCTAATAGATTCATTTTTTAGGGATTTTATCTCAGCTGTTACTGATATTTGTAGATGGTAGTGCACAACACATCAAGCATAAATTTCGGTAACCTGAAGGGCTAAAATGGTGTTATAGAAGGGAAAGAGCTGAACTCCTATTTTCTTTTCTAGCCTTGGCGTCCGCGTCCACCTTCACCCATACCCCTGCTTCCTTCTACTGTTGGTGCTTCAGTAGGCGCTTTTTCTTCTGTGATACGTACCATTGGAGCGGCTTCTTCGGTGCGTTCTACAGCAGCTTGTGCGGCTTCTTTTCTTTCTTCGCGTGCTTTTACAGCTTCTGCTTCAGCAGGTTTAGCAGCAACAGCTTTTTCTGGTAATGCAACCCCAGTAATCGCTGGATTTGCTTTTTCCACTACATCGCCTAAATAATTATTCACGCGATCAAATAGTTCAGCAAGTTGCGGATGTTTTGAAGTAAACTCCTGACTATCAGCCATTTTTAGGATGCGCATGGCTTCTGCACTGGTTTTATTAAATTCGCGTAAATGTTCATTAACAACAATATCACCATCCATGAGTGTGCCTTCACGCATAGCGGTTTCATACATGGTTCCTACAGTATCACTAGCGGTAGCAGGGAATCCCATGGTTCTTAATTGTGTAGAAATAGTCGATTTAACATTCGATTTTTTTGCTAAAACACTCGCCGTTCCAATTTGTTTATTGGGATGTAACTGGCCACCCAGTTGTTTGGTAATTTGTGCTGAATTCATTGGCATCGCTATAAACCTCTTTTAATCATGCTGCTTTAGTTGGACCTGGACCTGAACTAACCTCTACAGGGGGTGGTTCAGGTGTTATTCTAGTGGTTTCCGCCACCTTTTGCTCTATTTTTTCAAATCCTTGTGATGGTGGTGGTCTGGTCATTCCACCTGAAGCTTGTGTCGTAACTGTAGGTGTTGTTACAGCCGGTTGTACAGGTGTTTGGGCTTGAACTGGTGTTTGTACAGCCACTGCTTGCGATTGCCCAGTCACCGCTGCAGATTGCACTTGAGACGGTGTTTGTTGAGCGGGTTGAGCACCACCTAAAGCACCACCCAGTGCGCTTGTTACTTGTGCTGCGATAGCGCTTTTATCAATTGCAGGTTGTTGTCCAGCGGCCGCGATTTGTGGTTGTCCTTGAGCACCTACTGATTGTGCTTGAGCGGGTGTTTGTCCAGCTACTTGACCTTGTTGTTGTGCCTTAGCAGTTAAAGCTTGTTGAATTTGTGCAGCGAGCTGTGCTTTATCAATGTTTTGACCTGAGCCAGCAAGTGCTGCTTGAATTTGTTCCAAGGTACCAGGAGGTAGTTGTTGGGCACCACTAGCACCGCCACCGCCAGTCATACCACCCATTGCTTGTCCTAGCATATTTTCAAGTTGTGGGCCTAGTGCGTCAACACCAACATTAGTGACACCTTTTACGCCCATTTTGAGTGCTCCTTCGCCAACATTAAAAATAACATCAACCACTTTATCTGTAATCATTGCAGCGATATGACCAATGAATTTATTGACTAGTCCAATGACTGCGTCTACAACAACATCTAAAACTGCATCCAACACCACGTCCACAATAGCGTCTACTATTACATCGATGACTACACCCACACCTGCACCTACAATTGCTCCAACGCCTGCGAAACACGCTCCAATCGCTGTTGCGATGACTTCAATGACAGCGTCTAATATAACATCAACCACGACATCTACTACCACATCTAGTACCACATCTACCACGGCATCTTCAATGACATCCAATACGCTTTGTACAACGTAACTTACAGCAGTTTTAGCCACCATTTTTACAATTGGTTCCGCAATACCACCAACAATATCTATAGCACTATCGCTAAAATTGTTTATTAAGTCTTTTGCAAAGGCAAGTTCAGATTGTTGATTAGATTGTGGTTGACCGGAAGATGCCTTAACCATTTGATTAGCTTTAGAATCGATATAAGCATTTTTGTATGCTTGAAAAAGTGCTTCACTTTGTTCCGCTGTTATTTGAGTTTGATTTTGTTGTTGATATTGTTGTAGGACGCCGGCTAATTGTTGACGTAAAGTAGCATCTGTTTGCGGATTGATTTGTGATGCAACTTGTGCTCTTGCTTGTTGCCAAGCGGGATTATTTCTATCAGCAGATGGACTAGTATCTTGAAGCACGCTATCAAGCGCTGAATGAAATTGTCCTATTCTGGGATCGGTTGCCGCTTGACTTGCGAGTGCTTGAGCATTTATTTGTGCGTTAGATTGAATAGCAGTAACAGCATTGTTGGTTGTACTAAGCACGGAATGTGAAACTAAATCCATTTCATTTTGATCAAGCGGTCTGTTCAGTAGCATTGATAAATCACTTTGAAGTTGTGATCTAATTTGTGCTTCAAAAGCGGGATTGCTGGATGTAGGTGGAAGAGCTTGACCTGTTTGTTGCGCTTGGGTTGTAGCTAATTTTTGTGCTAACGATTCAACTAAGTTTTGGCTTTCTTGCTGTGAAATCGGTCTTTTTAGAACATTATTTTCAATTTGTTCAAGCATTCTTGGTAAAACGACTTGTTCTAGATTGGCTCTTTGTTCAGGTGGGAGTTCTTTTTGTAAGATAAGTTGATATCGAGCTACAACCAATGCACTCAAGCTCTCTAATAATTTTACATGCTGTTCAGGTGTTTGTGTGGATTTGGGCTGTTGCATTCCAGTATGAACCGCTTGTTTAAAACCACCACTTTTTGTTTCTTGAGAAGTTTTATTGCGTATTTTCTCGCGTAGTGCATCTCTATCAACGCCGGCAGTTTGAGATTTTTCTAGCATTTCCTATTCCTTTTAGTTTAAGACGCACAAAAAATCATTTTGCGAAGCTAGAAGATCTCTCTCCTGCGAAGCGGGTCTGTCTGCAGACTGTAGCAATCCAGAACTGATTTGGAATAGATATTCAGATCTGGGTTGCTAGGCTACGCTCGCAATGACGTCTCATTTTTTTGTAAGTCCCATTAAACTGTTTATAAGAAAAGTATAGCACAAGAGCTTATTTATTACGCAGAATGTCTTTTAAATAATGACCTGTATGGGAAAGTTTGCACCCCGCGACTTTTTCAGGGGTACCTGAAATGAGTATTTTACCTACTTTATCACCGCCTTCGGGGCCTAAATCGATGATCCAATCCGCGGTTTTTATGACATCCAGATTGTGTTCAATCACAACAATCGTATTGCCATTGTCACGTAACCGATGAAGTACTAATAGTAATTGCTGAATATCATGAAAATGTAATCCAGTCGTGGGTTCATCTAAAATATAAAGTGTTCTACCTGTATCACGTTTTGATAATTCTTTTGCAAGCTTAATGCGTTGTGCTTCGCCACCCGATAAAGTTGTTGCACTTTGTCCCAAACAAATATATCCAAGACCTACATCTAATAAAGTTTGTAATTTTCTGGCAACAAGGGGAATAGCACTAAAAAATTTGCTTGCGTCTTCAATGGTTAATTCAAGTATTTCATCTATCGATTTTCCTTTATATTTAATTTCTAATGTTTCTCGATTATATCGTTTACCTTTACAAACATCACAAATCACATAATCATCCGGTAAAAAATGCATTTCTACTTTAATTAAACCATCGCCTTGGCATGCTTCACATCGACCACCTTTCACGTTAAAGCTAAATCGTCCAACTTGATATCCACGTGAACGTGCTTCTTGTGTCGCTGCAAATAATTCTCGGATGGGTGTAAAAATACCGGTATAAGTTGCAGGATTCGAGCGAGGAGTGCGACCAATCGGTGATTGATCGATATCGATTACATTATCAAACCATTCTAAACCATCAATTTCATCATGAGGTGCTGCTTGAATGATAGTAGCACCATTCAATTTTTTAGCAGCAACAGGATATAAAGTATCATTAATTAAAGTTGATTTACCAGAGCCAGAAACACCTGTAACACACGTCATTAAACCAACAGGAATTTCAATCGATATATTTTTTAAATTATTTCCTCTGGCACCTTTTAAACTAATTTTACGTTTTGAGTCTGCTTTTAAACGTTCTTTAGGAATGGCAATTTGTTTTTTATGAGAAAGATATTGTCCGGTTAATGAATTTTTATTTGACATAATTTCTTTAGGTTTGCCTTGTGCCACCACTTTTCCACCATGAACACCAGCTCCTGGTCCTAAATCAACAACCCAGTCTGCTTCTAGAATAGCTTCTTCATCATGTTCGACAACTATGACAGTATTCCCTAAGTCACGTAAGCGCGTTAAGGTATTTAATAAACGTCGATTGTCACGTTGATGTAATCCAATGGAAGGCTCATCAAGGATATACATCACACCAACCAAACCAGAACCAATTTGACTCGCTAAACGAATACGTTGCGCTTCGCCACCAGATAATGTTTCAGCACTACGACTGAGTGTTAGATATTCCAAACCCACATTCATTAAAAAAGTGAGTCGGTCAACTAATTCTTTTTGAATTTTTTCAGCGATTTTTCCGCGTTTTCCTATAAGCGAAAGTTTTTTAACAAAAGCCAGAGCATTTGCAATAGAAAGGGCCGTTAACTGAGGCAAACTTAAATCGTCTATAAAAACAAATCGAGCTTCTTTGCGAAGTCTTGCGCCTTCACAGTGATCGCAAGGTTGTAATGTTAAGTATTTTGCTAATTCTTCTCTGACTGTGTCCGATTCGGTTTCACGATAACGACGCTCAATATTGGGAATAACACCTTCAAAAGAATGTTTTTTTATAAAATTATCACCTCTATCATTCTCATAACGAAACTCAATGATTTCGTTGCCACTACCGTAAAGAATAACTTTCTGAACTTTTTTAGGTAATCGATTAAATGCATCATCAATTGAAAAATCATAATGATAAGCAAGCGAGGTGAGTAAATGATAATAATAAACGTTTCGTCGATCCCAGCCACGAATGGCACCTGCGGCTAAACTTAATGTTTCGTCATGTACTATTTTTTGTGGATCAAAAATTTGTTTTACACCTAATCCATCACATGCAGGGCAAGCGCCCGCGGGATTATTGAACGAAAATAAACGAGGTTCTAATTCAGAAAGACTGTAGCCGCATTCAGAGCAAGCAAACTTCGATGAAAACACTAATTCATCTGCTTTTTCATTTTCTAAAAAAACTATTTTGATAGTACCGTCAGTGAGTTTTAATGCGGTTTCAATGGACTCTGCAAGACGTAGTTGTTGATCAGGTCGCACTTTTAAGCGATCCACAACCACTTCAATCGTATGTTTTTTATTTTTGTTCAACTGGGGTTTTTCATCTAATTCAACAATGTTTCCATTAATACGTGCTCGAATAAAACCTTGTGAGCGTAGTGTTTCAAATAATGTTTGTTGTTCACCTTTTCGATCTTGTACTACAGGTGCGAGTACCATGAATTTTGTTTCTTCAGGGTAACTTAAAATAGTATCAACCATTTGACTGACGGTTTGTGCAGCTAATACAGTATGATGTTCAGGGCAACGAGGTTCACCAGCACGAGCGTACAGTAAACGTAAATAATCATGAATTTCAGTGACGGTTCCAACCGTTGAACGAGGATTATGTGAGGTTGATTTTTGTTCTATTGAAATGGCAGGGGAGAGACCTTCAATATGATCAACATCAGGTTTTTCCATCATTGATAAAAATTGTCTGGCGTACGCAGACAAAGATTCTACGTAACGTCTTTGTCCTTCTGCGTAGAGTGTATCAAAAGCAAGTGAAGATTTTCCAGAACCAGAAATACCGGTAATTACGATAAATTTATCGCGCGGCAAATCTAAATGGATATTCTTTAAGTTGTGGGTTCTTGCACCACGAATAGTAATTTTTTGCATAGGGCTCTCTTTAATTTGAACAACCAATCATTCTACCATCAAATTATTTTTTTTATACCCTGATTTTCAATTTTTGTTACTAGTATATTGATTAGAAATCACCTAAGATCCCTCCATGAATTCACTAGAACGACGTGCTACAACATCTTTATCCATGGTTTTCGGTTTACGCCTGTTTGGGTTGTTTATCGTTTTACCAATTTTGTCACTTTATACAATGCATTTGCCTGGCGCAACACCCACTTTAATGGGGTTGGCGCTTGGAATTTATGGCTTAACACAAGCAATTTTTCAAATACCATTTGGCATGTGGTCTGATCGCGTGGGTCGTAAAAAAGTCATAGCCATTGGGTTTGTCATTTTTGCTTTGGGTAGCCTGCTAGTTGCTTTGTTTCATTCCATTTATGCCGTATTGCTTGGTAGAGCATTACAAGGTGCGGGGGCGGTTGGTAGCACAGTGATTGCGTTGTTAGCTGATTTAACGGATGAAACACAACGCACTAAAGCCATGGCAATTTTAGGTACGACGATTGCCGTAGCATTTATGTTATCATTGATTGTAGGACCAACATTAAATCATTTTATCAGTATTCCAGGGATATTTCTTTTAATTACCTTGCTTGCTTTAATTGCGCTTGTTTTATTATTTACTTGGGTTCCAACACCTCAGACAAGTGTTTTTCATGCAGATGCTGAAGTCAATAAAAATTATTTCAAAGAAGTATTATTTGATACACAATTATTACGTTTGAATTTGGGTATTTTTGTTTCTCATGCATTGCTGATTGCAAGTTTTGTTGTAATACCAATTATTTTAAATCAACAAATACGAATGGCGAATAAACAAGTTTGGATGGTTTATCTTCCGGCACTTGTTTTAGCTTTTGTAACTATGGTTTTTATGATTATCAAAGCTGAAAAAAAACAACAAATGAAACAATTTTTATTATTATCGATTGGATTATTAGCTGTGAGTGAAAGTATTTTAAGCCTTGATTATACCAATCAATTAGTAATGACTTTCGCACTTTATTTGTTTTTTACTGCATTTACATTTTTGGAAGCAGCTTTACCTTCTTTAGTTTCAAAATTGGCGCCTAAAACTGCAAAAGGTACAGCGATGGGGGTTTATTCAAGTGCTCAATTTTTAGGAATATTTTGTGGTGGTTATTTAGGCGGATTTTTATATCAGTTTTTATCTTTACGTAGTGTTTTTATCTTTTCAGCATTACTAGCGCTTATTTGGTTTTTTATTGCTTACCCGATGAAAAATCCTCGCAATTTTCAAAAGCCTGTGATAAATATTGATCTATAAAGCCGAATAAGTAGTACAGCAATTCCAGGGATGCCCGTATGTAATCGCACAAGAGGGAGTTGTTGCAAGGAAACATCAGTGTGCGATGAATTAAATCAACCAATTCAATAGGAGAAGAATGATGGCAAGAGGTCTTAATAAAGTAATGTTAATTGGTAATCTTGGTGCTGATCCAGAAGTACGCTATATGCCAAGTGGTGGTGCAGTTGCCAATATTCGTGTTGCTACAACAGAAGGTTGGAAAGATAAAACATCGGGCGAGAATGTTGAGCATACAGAATGGCATCGTATTGTTTTATACAATCGTTTAGGTGAAATTGCTGGTGAATATTTACGTAAGGGTTCAAAAGTTTATATTGAAGGATCATTACGTACACGTAAATGGCAAGATAAAGATGGGCAAGAACGATATACCACTGAAATTATTGGTCGCGAAATGCAAATGCTTGATAGTCGTGGTGCAGCATCTGGTTCAGGTGCAAGTGATTTTGAGCCACGTATTAAGTCATCTTCAAGTAGTGGTGATACAAATTATCCGCCTTCAGATGCAGCAATTGCTGATTTTAATGATGACATTCCGTTTTAAGCTTGTAGCTTGTAGGGTGGATTAGGGCCGTAAGGCCCGTAATCCACCAAAATGTTATGGTGGATTACGGCGCTTCGCGCCTAATCCACCCTACAATACTTCGGGGTGAGGGGCTATATTCGTAGTATAAATTTCTTATGAAACCATCTGAGCATTATCAAACACTTATCCAAACCGAACGATATAAAACCGATCCAAATCAAGCAAAAGTTATTGCAGAGTTTGATAGAATTTATTTAAGTCTTCAAAAAAAGAAACGAGTATATCAATGTTTTCAAAAAGCAAAACCCGTTATAGGTTTATATTTATGGGGCGGCGTTGGAATTGGGAAAACATGGTTAATGGATATTTTTCATTCTTGTCTTGATCAAAGTATTACACTACGCACACATTTTCATCGCTTTATGCGCCAAATTCATTTGGAACTTAAACAACTTCAAGGGCATGCAAATCCATTAGCGTTAATTGCCAAAGGCTTAGCAAAAAAAATACGTGTGCTTTGTTTCGATGAATTTTTTGTAAATGATATTGTGGATGCAATGTTATTGGAAGGTTTATTGCAAGCCTTATTTAACGAAGGAATTTGTTTAGTCACAACTGCGAATCTTGCACCAGATGAGTTGTATAAAAACGGTTTACAACGAGAACGTTTTTTACCCGCAATTGATTTAATTAAACAATATACGCATGTGTCACATATGGAAAGTAGCAATGATTATCGTCTAACCACACTATTGCAAGCAGGCGTTTATTTTTCTCCTCTAAATGAAATAACACGTATTGCAATGCGAGACCGATTTGACGCGTATGCAGGTACGCATTGGAAGGCAAATGAAATGTTATTAATTGAAGGACGCACCATTCCTACTGTGCGTTGTGGTAGTGGTATTGTTTGGTTTAATTTTCAAGACTTGTGTAATATTCCTCGTAGTCAAATTGATTATCTTGAAATCGCTCGTTCATTTCATACAATCTTATTGAGTAATGTTCCGCAAATTCAATCGCATCAAGATAATTTGGCGCTTTATTTTATTAATTTAATTGATATCTTATATGATAATCGAACAAAATTAATTTTATCTTCAGCTGTGCCAGTTTCAGAACTTTATATTGAAGGTCGTTTTAGTTTTGAATTTCAGCGAACCAAGAGTCGGCTCATTGAAATGCAGTCAATTGAGTATTTGCAACAACCGCATGGGGGGTAGGGTGGATTAGGCGCGAAGCGCCGTAATCCACCAAAATGGTCCTTGGTGGATTACGGGCCTTACGGCCCTAATCCACCCTACTGAGGCTTGATGCAAAAGATAATGATAATTATTCTCATTTGTGATAGAATAACATTCAGATTTTGGTCGATGTAGGAAGTTGTAATAGGATAGAAGAATACCATGCTCAAAAACAAAACAGAAAAAACCTTAGCAAATGTGAGAATTGGGCAGAAAGCTGTTATTCAGGCAATTCAGTGTCTCAATAAAACCTGTAGACATAAATTACTTGTTATGGGCTTAATACCAGGCACAGAAATTACCGTTAAACGTGTAGCACCATTAGGTGATCCTATTGAAATTTCTATTCGCGGTTATACCTTGAGTTTACGAAAAAAGGAAGCAGAAGCTTTATTAGTGAAGTAGAAGTAATGGTTCATCAAGAATTATTTAAGAGCTTGGAATAAATGTAATGAAACATATCACGATCGGTTTAATTGGCAATCCAAATTGTGGTAAATCCACATTATTTAATGGATTAACAGGTGCAAAACAAAGCACTGGTAATTGGCCAGGTGTGACAGTCGAGCGTAAAGTAGGGTATTTTAACGAACAAAATTATGCAGTGAGTGTTGTTGATTTACCAGGTATTTATAGTTTGACTTCTGTTACAGAACAAAGTGCTATCGATGAAAAAATCACTTGTGATTTTATATTAACAAAACAAGCTGATTTAATTGTTAATATAATTGATGCAACTAATTTGGAAAGAAATCTTTATATTACAACGCAATTATTAGAAATGCGCGTTCCGATGATTGTCGCTATTAATATGATGGATTTAGCAACGCGTCGAAACCTAACATTTAATTTTGAATTACTTGCAAAAGAATTGGGTTGTCCTGTTGTTCCCATTGAAGCGAATAAAGCAAAAGGATTAGAACAACTAAAAGCGCAAATTGTGAAAACATCTGAAAAAGCGTTGCCAATAAAACCTCCATCTATTTATTATGGGGCGGTTAAAAATGCTTGTGAATATTTGACAAAAGAAATAACGGCTCAGTCGAAAGAACATGCTTTGCATGCAGATTGGATCGCATTACGTTTATTAGAAGAAGATGTTTATGCCCAGTCAATAACAAATCATCGTTTCAAAGATTCAGTCGACATGCTAAAAAATAATGTTAAAGAAGCGATGGATGAAGAAGTAGATGTGATTATTGCAGATGCACGTTATGGATTTGCTAATCATGTTGCCTCCTCAGTAATGATGCGTGGAGAAAGTAAAAAAGCACAGCTATCACTATTAATCGACCAAGTTGTTTTAAATCGTTTTTGGGGAATTCCTATTTTTTTAACGATCATGTATTTAATGTTTGTGGTGGCTATCAACTTAGGTGGTATTTTTCAGGATTTTTTTGATATAGGTAGTGAAACTATTTTTGTTAATGGAGTCGCTCATTATTTACAACAAATGCAGTTTCCAAATTGGTTAGTGGCATTATTAGCAAGCGGTGTTGGTAAAGGTATTAATACCACGTTAACTTTTATTCCTGTCATAGGTGCCATGTATTTATGTTTATCTCTATTGGAAGATTCAGGATATATGGCGCGAGCAGCATTTATTATGGATCGATTAATGCGTACGTTAGGGTTACCAGGTAAAGCATTTGTACCATTAATTATTGGTTTTGGTTGTAATGTGCCTTCAGTAATGGCCACTCGTTCGCTTGATCAACAACGCGATAGAATATTAACAGCTTTACTGAGCCCTTTTATGTCTTGTAGCGCTAGACTTGCTATTTTTGCTGTATTTACGGCTGCTTTTTTTCCTCATGCAGCGCAAAATATTGTTTTTGCTTTGTATATTATAGGTGTTACGTTTGCCATGCTTACAGGGCTTTTTTTGCGAAGAACGTTATTGTCAGGTGAATCATCACATTTTATTATGGAATTACCACCTTATCATGCGCCAACTTTTCGAACAGTTATTTGGCATACATGGCGACGATTGCGTGGTTTTGTATTTCGCGCAGGAAAGTTTATTATTCCAATTTGCATGATTATTGGAACTTTAAATGCACTTTATTTAAAGCATTCCGATTATTCTATACTCGCTACGTTTGGAAAATATTTAACCCCTGTTTTTGCACCTATGGGTTTACACGAAGATAATTGGCCTGCAACGGTTGGCTTATTGACGGGTATTCTTGCTAAAGAAATCGTTATTGGAACTTTAAATACATTGTATACACAGGTTGGACATCTTGTAACGCATATTCCTTCTCAGTTTTCTTTATGGGATGGATTACATCAAGCTTTATTAACGATTCCACATAATTTTTTGCGATTAAAAGAAGCTTTGATTAATCCGGTGCTTGCAAGTATGTCTGATCATGCTGTTGCACATGGTGTATTTGGTGAAATGTCTCGTCGTTTTGATGGTGCTGTGGGCGCATTTGCTTATTTATTATTTATATTATTATACATTCCTTGTGTTTCAACAATTGCTGCTATTTCAAAAGAAATAGGACGTCAATGGGCTTTATTTGCTGTTTTTTGGAATACGAGTCTAGCTTATGGTTTGGCGGTATTGTTTTATCAAACAGCTACTTTAAACCAGCATCCATTACAATCTCTTTTATGGATTGTAGGGATTTTATGTTTTTATTTGCTCTTATTTAGTCTATTGCGGTATAAACATCGTAGTAATTTGGTCTATGCTTGATTCATAAAGGATTGTATTGCATGATATTGACTGATTTGAAACGATTATTACAACAACATCCAGTGGTGAGTTTACTAGATGTTTGTCAAACGTTGCGAACGCAGCCGAATGTTGCGCGTGATATGTTAGATTATTGGCAAAATAAGGGAAAAGTTGCCAAAGTAACATCGCAAAATCGTTGTAATAAATGTGTACAATGTAATCCCTTATCATTTGAAATGTATCGTTGGGAGGTGTCGTAACAATGCCTGATTTTCTAGAGTCGAGTCCCATACCAGAAAAAGTATTTGTTGCTGGACGAGAAGTGAATGTTAATTTGAGTGAATACTTTAAACCAGTTGCTGGTCAACGTTTAGAATATTCCATTGATCGTTTTCCCGAAGGCATGAAAATCGATGAAAAAACAGGTGAAGTACGAGGCATTGCATTGAATGTACCGATTAACACGCCTTTTTTAGTGAGTGTTACTGCAAAAGTAGCGCACACAGAAATTAGTGCAACAGAATATTTTCCCATTACGATTGTGCCACCCGCTGAAGTTGCAGCTATTAATAGAGGCTTGTTTACACAAACCATAGAACAAGATTATTTAACTGAAGTACAGCGTTGGCAATTACGTCATTGGGTACAATTTATTGTAGAAGCACATTATGCCTGCCTTTATTTATTTAATGGTGCTGGTGTGCCTGGTAATTTTGGTACTTTACTTTCACAGCGTACGTCAGAAAGTGGATTTATGGTGATGAACTTTGATAATTATCTAGTGATAACGCCTGGTGAAATGATTCATGCAGAATCTGGCAATCGAGGACGTATGGTTAGAACGATTGAAGAAGTTTATCAGAAAGATTTACAGACAAAACATTGGCCATTTGTTGGTTTGATTGCGAGTGACAATGTAACTTTAGCAAAAGGCTGGGTCA
>JBFWPS010000025.1:0-13370 GCA_050249855.1 Gammaproteobacteria bacterium | reverse complement strand
TTATTAGCTAATTGTAAAATCAAATCGATCATTTTTTCAGAAGCTTTATCAGCTCTTGGTTCAGCTTCAATAAAGTGTAAAGCTCCTAGATCTCCAGACCAGGCAATGCTAATCAAACGAGTGAAAAGTTTGTAATTAGTTCTATCAAATTGCTGTGTTGCGCGATTCATATTATCTTCCATATGAATAAGCCAGTTGTGTGCACCAGTACCATTGATATGATGTAAATTCCCTAGGGTTTCAGAAAAATTAGTTAGTTTTTCAGGAGTGTTAACATATGGTCCTATGTCTGTATAAATAGTTTGTTCGGAATGGTTCAAAACAGTATTGAATTTATGAACGACGTGTTGTTTGAATGGTTCCATCAGAGTTGGTTGTACATTGGTAACCTGGTTGCTAAAACCCCCATAGGGAACATTGTATCCATGAATAAAAATTGTGGCATTTTGTCCATTTTGTTTGAAGTATTCTATTTCTTCAGTCGAAAGAATGCTTCGTGCATATTGATTTTGAACATCTTCTCTAATATTGACAATGATTGGCGGAAATAAACACTCAATGATGGCTGATTTTGAATAAGATTTTTTATCGATGTTTTTAAAGTCATATTCATTTATTGAGATGGTATCAAGTGGTTGATTGATATATTGCTCGTTTAATTTGATAACGGCCTGGTTTTTAATAAATATATTAGATAATGTACGATGTTGTAATTCATTAAGCGCAATAAATCCTTTGTTGTCACTTATTTCATCACTTTTCAAGGTTTTTTTGTCAATTAGGGTAACAAAAGTTTTACGAATGGGAGAATTTTTTTCTCCGACGCGATAAAATAGTTTTATTAAATAATTTTCTTTTTCGGTTAATAAAGGTATAGGAGTTTTGAGTTTCGCCTGTCCTCCAAGTTTTATATCATTCGATTTAGAATTAATTTTTTTGTTTTTAAATATAATTTTGGGTGCTTGTATATAAACTTTTCCATTTTTATCTATTACAATCCTTGCATTTTTTTGGCTTACAATTATTTTGGTCGTTGATTTTAGTAAAACTGATGCGGAATTAATTACTACTCTTTCAGCTTCGTTGTAAATTTTTAATCCTTTATTTTTAGATGTTACAAAAGCGTTACTGCATTTTATTTTTAAATCTGCAATGCTTGAAATTATGACATTATTCGCAATTATATTGCATGCTTTTTTATGAAATTGAGTTATGTTTTTTTCAGAAATAATTGAAATATCATTATGTACTGTTTTGATTTCAATTTTTTCATTTGAAGAGGTAACATAATCGTGATTTGAGTTAATGCAGTGTGTGCCAGTTGTTGATTGTTCAATGTTACTTTTAGCGGTAATGTGAATATCACCTTTTTTTGAGTTTATTTTTATATTGTTTAGTTCATGCGATGACATTTCAATATTTTGATCTGGGGTGGATATTTTTATTTTTCTAGTATTTTTATCTTCATTAAATTTTAATTGGGTTTTGGTATTACTTTGAATCACATGCTGTGCTGAGGATAATGGAGTATTCTGATTTTCAATACTCCCTAAAATGATGGGGTCATCCAGATTATTGTCAAAATAACCAATGATTACTTTAGTGTCATTATAAAGAGGAAAATGGTGACCTCCATTATAAGTATTATATGGCTGTAGTAATCGAGTTTTTAAACTATAATTATTTTTTTTATCAAAATTATAAAGAAAATAGTATCGACCATCTTTATCTATGTTAGGTACTGTATAATTGTCACCTTTTATCGTTGCAGTTTGATATAAACAAGCTGTGGCTAGTGATTTAGTATATTTAGGAATGAAGGGGATATGGGAAGGGATTAATGTGATTATATTAAAATACCCTGACTTATCTGTTTTTTTTGTAAAACTTTTTTCGAGTTTTGCAAAATGCTCTATATTAATGATTTTATAATGATTAGATAAAATTTTTAATCCTGAAATTGAAACTATTTCTCCGGGTGTTAAATTGGTATAATTTGTTTTTAATAAAATTTTGTTTTTTTCAACATCAAATACTTTTTGTCTTATTTCAGATAAATATTTTCCACTTTGTTCGTTTGCGTATTCTAGTCCAAAGTAATGCCATTCGCCGTGAGCATTAATTAATGTATTGTTTTTTTCTTCATGGGTATCCGTATCAAAAGGTTTATTATAGTTATATCCGTTGCAAGTTGTTTTTTGAGTTGTTAATAGCCATTCTATTTGAAAATCAAAGGCATGTTCAATGCTTGTATTAAAACCACAATTTTCTATATATGAAATAGTTTTGATTATGGAATTATTTTGCAAATAGTCTGTGAAGATTATTTTTGCATTTTTTTCAGATTGTATATAAAAATAAGTAATTCCCCAAAATGCAAGATGTCGTTTTAAAAAATTAGAATCGGTTTCATTATATTGAGTCCATGTTTTCTTAGGGAACTTATTTGTATTTTCGATTTTTATAGTATATTCAACATTTTTATAACGATATTTTTTTAAAATACTTTCTATTAAGTCTATAATGTTTATATTTTGATAAATATATGATTTGTTTTGAGAACTTAGTAAATGAAGAGGAGCATTTAGGATAAGTGTATTTTTATTTTTCTGCTGAATATAACCATGTATTAAAACATCGGTATTTATTTTTAATGTTGCTAATTTTTCATTTTTTTTAAAATAGTTTGAGATTTTCTTATTTAAAATCAGTTTGAATTGATAATCTTTTGATAATCCGTGTTCACTGCTTTGGAATTCAGTAATGCTTAAATTTTCGTTAGTTTTATTTATAGTCAAAAAGTATATATTTTCCATATTTGCATTCCTTTGCAAATTAACCAAAAAATAAATTATTATCATATTGATATTTAATATCAATATGATAATATTTTTTTGAATAAAATACTAGAACAATGAATGTACTATATTTCTCAAATTCTTTCTTTTAGTCTTGATTCTATTTATTGATCGGTATATATAACTATAAAGATAAACACAAAAATTTGCGGATTTTTTATAGGCTTTAAGTTTTATTTATGTGAAGAATAAAATCTATGTTAAGAATGCAAGCGCGTACAGACACTATAGAATTGGTGGCCCAACGTAAATTAGTGATTGGTTTCTTACTATATTGTATCCAAAATACAAATTCTTCTGATCCTACAAACATAAAAAAATGTTTAGAATGGCTTGCTTTATTAACTCCCTCATCATTTGATGAGAAGCAATATAACGCTGCAAGATTAGCCTCTTTCGTAAATGATTATCAACATAGGCTTGTCGTTGCTGAAGCTGAATCGAACTATCTGACAACTATTTTCCCATTATTGGCTGACCCTAAGCTCTACATGCTTACCAAAAGCAGAGAAGTTAAATATCTGGAAAATGCGTTAAAGGATTATCGGCATTGGTTGTCTCAGTGTAATAACGTTACTTCTGAGAATTTAGAAGAAACCCGTTCAGCCTTAGTGAAGGGTTTCAGTCGAAGATTACGACAAATTTATAAAGCAATCAAAGTATTCTGTAAGATCAATAAAGATTATCAAAGACGCTTTGGACCGAATAAATCGCTTTCATCACTTTCATTAGTGGAGATAGCTGAAACACAAGTGGAACTTTTAGTTGATTTACCATTAAATAGAAATGATATTAAAGAACCACTTAGTGAATTAATCGAAGAATTTCTATTACTATTTGAAATGCACGTGCCTCTTTTATCTGCAAGAGAAGCACGTGAAATAAATGATACTTTAGTACTTTTGCTGGCTGAAGTGAAAGGCTATGCTGAAAAAATTGTTAAAAAACAGTTGAAGTCAATTCAAAGTAAACAAAACGAAATATATTCAGGAACGGGTGTAATAGACAGTCAATTAAAATCAATTATTACTGCACGATTGAGCGAATTTAGAGAACGCCATGAGCAGCTAAAAGGCTTAACTGTGCACGATTCATTTGAACCGGTTTCTTATATTCATGAAGAACTTCGCCGTTTAGCTACCCAATGTATTTATTTTCAGTGTTTAAGAAGAGAAGATTGGTTATCAGAAAGGGCTGGTTCAGTTATCTATGTTGATGGGCGAGTTAGAACGTGTGACACACCTTATGTTAAAGAAAAATTACTAGCAGATTTTCGTGGCGCGCTTCTAAATAATTTTGGTTCGTATAGATTCGGCCCAACTATTTCAACTGTCGATGCTTTGAGATCATTTGTGGCAGAAAATCAAAAGAAAGTTGAGGAGGAAGTAAAACAATTAAATGAAATTCGTCAACTGTTGGATGAGCAAACTGTTTTAAGCCAAGCATCTTTGCATGGGTTTGAAAAAGCAGAAGCTCAGCGTGAGCAAAGAATCCGAGCCTTATTTGCTGCAGAACAAGTATTTCTTGAACACATTTTTAAAGTCAGGCCTGTATCTGAGCATTTAAATACATTTTTAAATACCCATATTTCATTCTCCGAACCTATTAATAACCAGGGTGATACACTTTGGCACATGATAGTTTTAAGTCATTTACCGGTTGAAGAATTGTTAAAGTCACATGTTGCTTTAGAATTGTTAAAAGCAAATCATTCTGGTGTGTGCGCGCTTGATTTATTATTGGATCATGATCAAAATCAATTTATTAAAGCAGTTTCAATTTTAAAAGAGCAACCTAACTGGTTTAAACGTTTTCAAACACCATTTTTGCCTCCCAATGTTCATGAAAAACATCTGCAAATGATTCAATGTTTTGAGACATTTTATAAGCTGTTATTTGACATGTTTGACCAAATTGCATTGCCGAAACCATTAGGGTTTTCAAAAGCTAATCTCTTTAGTTTGTTTGGAACCATTTTAGGCGCACCTAAAATGGGTGTGAATTCGTCAAAAGAGCGAGAAGTCCTCTCTATTTGGCTGAAATATTTCAAGGCGATGATCCATACACTCGATCATTTAGAACCTTCACATTTTATTTTGGAAGTTACACAGTTAGCAAGTAATAAAGATCCTCGGTTATCAGCATTACGTACTGAAGCAGCTATTATTTTAAAGCAAATTAAAGAGATTTTTCCTAATTTAGAAGCCTGTACAGTTTTAAAGACAGAAGCCGCTTCTAGAAAAGAAATCGAGCTGTTGCAATTACTTGGTGATTCGCGTGAAACTATCGATCATTTACGCCAGCAAATAGGTAAGATGAGTCAAGAGCCCTTGCTTCAAGTGCCTCCAAAAATAAGTGTGGTGACAGATAGTCCAGAAAGTAGTGGATTAGACAATCCTTTTGCAGTTATTAGTAATGGGTTGAGGATTTATTTTGGTGGGGAAGCGAACACTTCTGCGATTCCATTTTTCTCGAGTAGAAAAACCGAATCAGATGAAGATGCCTTTTTATTGGGGAGTCCTTCCAGTGTGAGTGGTCATGAAATGCGAACTCCTTCTGTTGATATACCTCGTCCTCATAGAATGTTTGGTTCTCCAACACCACTTAAATTGGTTGGTTCTCCAACCGCAAAAAAAAGTTCACCATTTTCTCCTTCACCGCTTAGAAAAGGACAGTTTTGATTTTTAATAGAGGTTATTTCGGTTGACCATCACAGTAAGATTCATTATGATGCTTGTCAATAAGATATTGAGAAGGGAGAGGTTAAAATATGGCCATTAGTGTGGATTTAGGATTTCGTAAAGTTTGCCGAGATTTACCTTGGTCGCTTGAGTCTTTGCAATCATTGCAATTAAAAGTTGCTGAAAAAAAGCAATTTTACGCTCCTGAATTAGATCCTAATCAAACCAAACGAGCTGAGGCTTATATTGTCTCTAGTCCTTGGCAGCAGCGTTGGATGCGAGCTACATTTTGTCCATTTAAAACGATCCCTGATTGGTGGCCAACCCGTTTGAGAGAGCGTTCCAATGTCTTAGGTTGGGCAAGAAGAACTCAAGCAGAAAGATTAGAGCGCGCTTTAGTGAGTTATCAAAGAAGTGTAGAGCCTGTGATTGAGGCTCTGACTGATCCTATTTTGACAACCCCTAGAATTGAATTGACGCCTTCTAGAAAAAATTTTTTAAGAAGTAGTCATCAATTAATTCTAACTGATAGAGAAAAGCGTCAACATTTGGTTGAGACTGTATCCCTATCTTGTCGAGCCTTGGTTAGTCTAGATCCTGATTTTAATACAACCGGCAGCGAATTATTGAATGCTTTCAGTGGATGCGTTGAAAGCTTTAAAGATGCAACCACACGTTTTCAAAGTGTATTTCCATTAGCCAACCTAATTGATATGTCGTTTTTAGGTGATTATAGTTATAAACAGCATGGTGAAAATAGAGCTCAACCAAAGGTTGATCAGAAGGTTAAAGATGCGTTCAACTATTTTGGTTTGTCTGAGGCAACAGCTACTAAAATAGAAGTACAAAAAATTTATAAGATGAGAGCACTTCAATATCATCCTGACCGAAGTGGAACAGATGCGTCTAGATTCCAAGAGTTGGGTCAGCATTATGCAGTTTTAACAAGTCATTTTGATACAGCTGCGCAATTTGCTAAAGCTTCGGCATTTTCAACTAGTACGTCGTTCCCTGGAAAAAATTGCTATGGAACGTTTAATCGCAATACTAAAGCGGATAAGTCAAAATTCGAACCAGAAGAAGCTCCCATTTTTCAAGCTTCAGCTTCAGCATCCGCCTTTAAAGTCGCTTAAAGCTTAATCTACAATACGTAACTTTGGTTTTTTTTCATCTTCTGATTTTTCTGAAGCAGTATCGTTTGTCTCAGGTGGAGCATCATCACCCTCGTCATTTGGATCAAACACAATGCCTTCACCATTTTCATGGGCATAAATTGCAAGCACTGCATTCATTGGAATATAAACATGTTTTACTTGACCTGAAAATCGAGCATCAAATTCTACACGGTCATTATTTAAGAGTAATTTGTTGAGTACGTCGGGTGATAAATCAAAAACAATTTGTCCGTCTTTCACAAAAGCTTGAGGTACATCCACATAATCCTTCGTTGCATCAACTAAAATGTAGGGGGTTAAATGGTTATCCATAATCCATTCATAAAATGCTCGTAACAAATAAGGTTTATTGGAGGTCATAGACATTCTACAGCGCTCATATCTGTTTCAATTTCACTTAAACTAGTGCGGAAAGAGTCTCTATCAAAAACGCGTTTCATATAATTATGAATTTGTTTTGCTTGAGTAGGGATCTCAATGCCTAATTTGGGGAAACGCCAAAATAGGGCGGCTAAGCAACAATCAACCAAAGTAAATTCATCACTTAAGAAAAATTGTTTACTTCCGAAAACAGGCGCAATTCCTACTAAGGTGTCGACTAATTCTTTTTTGGCGGTTGCTGATTCTACTTCATTACCATGTAGAATGTGTTTTAATTTGCTGTACCAATCACGCTCTATGCGATACATCATTCTGCGACATTCAGCGCGTGCTACAGGATAAACGGGCATGAGTGGTGGGTGTGGGAAACGTTCATCAAGATATTCCATGATAATACGCGCTTCATACAAAACTAAATCGCGATCAACGAGTGTTGGTAAGCTACTATAAGGATTTAGATCAAATAAATCTTCAGGCTTATGATTAGGATCAACATTTATAATGTCTACAGTAACGCCTTTTTCAGCTAATACGATGCGAACTTGATGAGAGTACGCACCCATTGGATCTGAATAGAGTGTCATGATAGAGCGTTTGTTCATAGCAATAGACATGTTTTTTTCCTCATTTCTTACGTAAGTAATGTTTATCTGTAATTTTCAAAAGTAAATAAATAAAAGTAGCTAATAATGCGAGGAAACCAACAACCCAAAAACCTAAATAGATGCGGTTAGTTTGAATTGGCTCAGCAGCATAAGTTAAAAAGTTTACTATATCATTTACTGTTTTTGCAAATTCCTTTGGAGATTGTTCGCCTGGTTTTGTTAATACTAAGTGGTCAATCATCCAGATTGTTTGTGATTTATTATCAATTACAACCGTTTTTTGGCGAAAAGAAGCTTCCTGTTCACCTTGCAAATTTAATAAAACATTAGGCATTTTTACTTGGGGGTACATCAAATTATTACTTCCCCAAATTTGAGTCGGATCTTTGTAAAAACTCATTAAATAACTGAATAGCCAATCAGCGCTTCGTATACGTGCTTCCAAGCTCAAGTCAGGCGGGCTAACACCAAACCATTGTTTTGCATCTTGGGCCAGCATACTTGTTTTTACTAAATCACCAGGCTTTACAACTTCAATGCCGATTTCCTGCAAAATGCTATTATACCTTAAAAAATGCAAACTGTGGCAATTTATACAATATTTTATTGTTAATTTTGCGCCTCTTTGTATAGAAGCTTTATCAAATGGGTTGATTTGTGCTTTTAGATACGGTTGATTTGATAATTCATTTGCATTTGCAAGGAGAGAGAAAATTAACAAAAAGCCTAAAAATAACCCTGGTCGCTTCATAAAGTATTCTCTGGTGTGGGTTTAGTCTTTTCAAATCGTGTGTAGAAAGGCATTAGTAAAAAAAATAGAAAATACAAAAGCGTTAGTATTCGAATAATCAGCAAACGTGTAGGTGTAAGCGATATCAAACCTAATACCAGTAATCCAATAAAGCTTAAAACAAAAATGAAAAGAGCAACTTTGGAAAATAATCCACGATATCTTATGGAACGTACTTTACTGCGATCTAACCAAGGTAGTAAGTATAAAATGAATAATGATGCAAAAAAGGTAATAATTCCTAAGAATTTATAAGGTATGCCTCTTAGTATCGTGTAATAAGGAGAAAGATACCAAAGGGGATGAATATTAACAGGCGTTTGGAGTGCATTAGCGGGAATAAAATTATCCTGTGTAATGAATAAGCCACCTAATGTTGGAGCAAAGAATATAACGCTGGCAAATAGCATAAAGAAAATAACTGCGGCTAGTAAATCTTTCATGGTGTAATAAGGGTGGAATGTAATGCCTTCGGCATACTTGTTTTTCATTTCGATACCAGTTGGGTTATTGCTGCCAACACGTCGAAGGGCTGTAAGATGTAAATAAGTAAAAAACAGTAAAAATAAAGGGATAAGAATGATATGTAAGGCAAAGAATCGACTGAGTGTGATACCAGAAATGCTATAATCACCTCGTAGCCAATTTGCAAAATCTTCTCCAATCATTGGGATTGTATCAAATAAATGAATAATAGCTTGTGCACCCCAGTACGACATCTGTCCCCATGGAAGTAAATAACCAGTAAATGCTTCGATGATCAGTAGTAAATAAAGTGTTACACCAAATATCCACACTAATTCTCGAGGTGATTTATGCGAACCATATAAAAGAGAACGAAAAATATGTAAATAAATAATGATAAAAAATGCATTGGAACCGGTTGTATGCATATACCGAATTAACCAACCATAATTAACATCACGCATGATATATTCAATTGAGCCAAATGCATTTTCTGGGGTCGGCGTGTAAAACATGGTTAGCCAAATACCAGTAATTAATTGATTTAATAAAACAATCAGAGCGATAGAACCAAATACATACCAAATATTTAGATTTTTAGGGACATAGTATTGTGTTAAATTTTTTTTTAGAAATGCTCTGTAAGGCAATCTTAGGTCTAGCCAATCAGCAAATTTTTTTATTTTTGAATTATGCATGTAGGCTTTCTTCCCCAATTAATATTACTTTATCACTGATATATCGATATGGAGGAACGGCAAGATTAATCGGTGCTGGTACGTTTTTAAATACGCGTCCTGAGAGATCGTATTTAGAACCATGACAAGGACATAAGAAACCTCCGGGCCATTGTTTATTGTTGTTAGGTTCATAATTTGGAATACAACTTAAATGAGTACAATAAGCAATTAGTACTAAATATTCAGGTTTTATAGAGCGGTAAATATTTTTTGCATAAAGTGGTTGTTGATCTACTTTTGAAGTTGGATCACGTAGTAAATTATTATGATTTGTTAATGAAGCAATCATTTCTTGCGTACGATGTAAAATCCATACTGGATTTTTACGCCAGGTGACAGTCATTAGTTCACCAGGTTGCAGTTGACTTAAATCAACCTTAATAGGCGTAGCACTGGCTTTTGTACGCGCACTGGGAAACCAAGAGGCGATAAAAGGGATTGATGTTAAAATGGCACCAATAGAACCAAGAAAAGTGGTTGCAACAACAAGAAAACGTCTTTTGCTGTGGTCTATGTTATCCAAAGCAGATTAACGTTTAGAGAACTGTTTACGTCTACGTGCCTTAACCAAACCATATTTTTTACGTTCAACTTCACGTGCATCTCGCGTTACATAACCGAGAGGACGTAAAATACGACGTAATCCCAAAGCACCTGCTGTACCAGTGCCACCAGTACTTTCTTCGTCATCTTTAATCAATGCGCGAGTAATACCATGGCGAATTGCTTCAGCTTGACCAGAAATACCACCGCCTTTTACAGTAATCAGTGCATCGAATTTATTGTGCATTTCTGTTGCTTCAAAAGGCTGATTGACAATAATGCGATGCGTTTTGCGACCGAAGTATTCTTCTAAAGTTCGACCGTTAATAGTTAATGAACCTTTACCAGGACGTAAAAAAACACGTGCAACTGCTTCTTTTCGACGACCGGTACCATAAGATTGTTTAGGTTGTGTGACTGCTGGCATAATTTTATTCCGTAATTGAATCAATGTCTAAATCTAATAATTGTGGTTGTTGTGCAGCATGTTCATGTGTCGAACCTGCATAAACTTTTAGTTTACGAACCATTTGTCGGCCCAATGGGTTTTTAGGTAACATACCTTTGACCGCTAATTCGATCACACGTTCTGGATTTTTATCCAGAAGCTTTTCAAAACTGATAGATTTGATGCCGCCGGGATATCCAGAATGACTATAATAAATTTTGTCTTGCGATTTTTTACCAGTCACACGAACTTTATCAGCATTAATAACGATAATGTAATCACCTGTATCGATGTGTTGTGTGTATTCTGGTTTATGCTTGCCGCGCAAACGGTGCGCGATTTTTGAAGCAAGACGCCCTAGTGGTTTATCGGTAGCATCTACTACAAACCAATGATGTTGTACTTCTTGTGCCTTTGCACTATATGTTTTCATGTAACTATTAACTCCAAGAACGCTTTTATATACAAAAGGGTTAGCATTCTAACGAACAACGGCGCGATGTTCAAGAGGGTTCTTTAAGGACTTTAACAAGTTTTAGAATTGTGTTAAAATTGATCTTAAATGGCAATGACAGCTTGGTTTTTCGTAAGTCCTAATTGATTTAAAGTTTACAAATTTCTTGATAAAGATCCCCTATTTTATATCCCTTATCAGGTATAAATTTGAAATTCCCTAATTTTGAATTACCAAAAAGATATATTGTTAGTAAGAAATTGTCATTATCCCTTAATAAATAATTTGCTTAGAGGGCATTATTTATGTGCAATACACGAACAGTTTGATTTTTTTGGGAGTTTTTATGCAAAGATTTCTACACGCAACTTCTTCTGCGACCTTAGTAGGATTGGCCCATAGTGAATTTAAGTTATGTAGTGTTGAGAATTTAATACAGGTCTATGGAATAACCCCCATGGCTGGAGAGATTTCACTAGGAGGGCAACAAGGGGCTGCACAAACTGCTTTTGCACATTATGAGGATTCCTATTGGAATTTTGATGTATTACTAGGATCTTATGCGCAAGGTAGGCCATATAGTAGGCTAAATTCTGAAGAAGCAATCATTCAAGACGTTGAAAAGCAAATTAAGAAGAATTTAACTTTCATTAGAGAAACAACGATTCATTTAATGCGACAACGTCATATGGGCACAGATGTTCCTCTAAAAGAAGAAACAGCTGTTAGCTTATGTCAATCATTAGATGAAGCTGTAAAAAGAATTCTACAATACTATATTCGTAATTACATCGTAGTTACTTATTTACGACCTGGTGTTTTGACAGGCCTCAATGCTGTTGATATTCAGATTGATTTTATAAATTATTTTGTAAAATATATTCCTATCGACTTTTTAGATAAGACAGAAGAAGAACAAAAAACCTTTTTAGAAAGTTTAAAAGGTTTATTTGCTGATTGGACGCCTACGTTCATCAATGAAAAACCCAAGTCTTTTAACTTCTCAGATTATTTCACTGTAATTGAACTTACATCACAATATACAGGCAAAGAAAAATTTTTGTACCGTTCTGCATTAGATAGAGCTTTGAGTGAACCGCAGAGAAGAGATTTTATAGATTTTTATTTTTATCCTGAAGATGTTAAAAATCAATATGAAGTCGATCGTAAACAACTAGCTGATTTAATTAAAATAGCCTATGGTAAAGTAACCAAGGAAGTTGGACAGTTAAAAAAAGCGCTTGTAGGAAAAGAAGTTCTTGAGTTTTCTACTGAAGAAAAAGCCTTGTGTGAATCCACGTTTCCCCTGATTTTTATAATAGAAGATAGTCCCGGTACTGAAAACGCACTTTTAGAACAATTAAAATATGAATATAGAGCGAAAAAAGATTTAACTTTAGGAGTTGAGATCAAGCAAGTTGCTGTTCCAGCAGATAAAATTCATATGATTAGAGATTATTTTCACAAGCGTGGTCTAACAGGTGTTGAAGTTATCTCAATTGAGAGTTTAAACCCCAATACAAAACAAACAGCACCTAATGCACTTTTTAATTCAGGAAATGATCCAAGTGGGCCTTTATCACAGATTGCCGATGTTGGAAAGATTTCCATGCAACGTCAATCTTTTTAGGAAGTTATAACGACTAAAGCATTATTCAAACATTTCAAAATCATTATTTTATTCTTTGATTTTATTTATCTTATTAGTCCAGTAAACAATAAATGGTGTGAATACAATCGTTGGACCCAACCATAAAATGATACCAGGCTTAATATGAACATTAGTGACAAGTACCGCAGTAAAAACTGCAATAGTACTACCTAGCATGGCTGTTAAGTGTTTCGTTATACGTATTTTATGAGACGAGTGATCAGATAAATATAATTTTAAATCACCGAGGCTAAATGAAAGACTTAACCCTCCAAAGACTAGTAAGACTATCGGCTCAAATTGATGAAAGTCGAATTGAAGAATGCCCAAACATATCATGGTTAAAGAAATTAGTACCATAGCGTCTATGCCAATATGAACCTTTTTTTAGACTAATTGCTGCAATTGACGATATGATGGAAATGCTTCCGAAAATAATATGAATTGGTAAAAGAATATTAAAAATCATAGGTTGTAGATTTTAATGGTGGCCAGAGGTGGAATCGAACCACCGACACAAGGATTTTCAGTCCTTTGCTCTACCGACTGATCTATCAGGCCATGAAAAATTAGAGCTGT